>NZ_JAUBTI010000010.1:0-92562 GCF_036702415.1 Microcoleus sp. D3_18a_C4
ACCTACTCCGGCAACAAGTAACACACATATTGGAAGTGTTGCTGTAGAGGTACTGCCGGGAAAATCCCTTGCCCTGAGTGAGGGTGAGGCTGAATCACTCAGGCAGGAACTAGATGCGGTACGTATCGAGAATCAGCGGTTACAGAGTATGTTAGATAACTCAGAGACTGAAAGGGAAAAACTTAATCAACAGTTAGAGGAAGCTCGATCACAACTTGAGACAGTACAGGTCAACCCGCCGACAACGCCAGTAGCTAAATTTAAGCTACCAGAAGCGGGCCGCTTACTCAACCAATTAAAAGCCAAGCGCAAGAAGTCCAAGTGCGACCTAGCAGATCTAGAGGAAATTTTGGATATGCTGGATAGCTTGTTACCTTAACTCAGTGCGATCGCACGGCACAGTAGTTCGATCGTGTCACTCACGCTATGCACATCTTGTGATTGTAGGTTTTCGGGTTGCGACCGGGACGGTATCGGGTTTAGCATCTTTGAGTATAGCCGCCTATTACTGGCGGCTAAGAGTAAAAATGAAGGCTAGGGCCGGTACGGTATGGTGTCGCTAGTGATTTACTTTAAAGTCGATATTGAGTTTCGGCCTGCAGCACAATCGTAAATATCGCTACGTGTAGCACTGTCTAGAATTTATCTAGAGAAAAATCACTCTTAAGTAACCTAGCTGAACGGCTGAAACGGCGTAAACACGTTAGTAGTCTAGAATTACTCTAGAATCTAGAGTGAGAATGGCTGAAACTATTGATTTTGCGTTTTATGGCTACTCCTTTACAGCAGGAGGACGCCCAGAAATCACCATAAATCCCACAGACTCAAGAGTCATGTGCGGGCGGCGAATCCCAGCTAAAACCGCTTGACTCAACAAACTTTCCGTACTGATTTCCTCAGCCAAAACCGATTCTAAAAGTTGTTCGGATTTAGAAAGTCGATTCAAGCGCAATTGCAATTGATTCACCCGGTTTTCGAGTTGGATAGCAGCAGTAACAGCAGATCGATCGCACATTTCCACAAAAGCCGATCGCCCCCGCAGCAATTCCTCCGATACCACCCGTCCCTTTTGACAAAAATCATCCCATTCTAGCGGATCGACAAAACTGTCAATCAGCGACGTGCGATTTTTCGACAAATTGTAATCCCGATTTGGCCCGCCTTTCCCCTTATAAGCCCGCTGCAAAATCGCTAGAATTTCCGCATCTTCCACCAGAGACATCTGCTCGCTGCGAGCATCTACAAACACAGTTTCAAAAATTGGGATAAACAGAGCATCAGCGCGGCGCTGCAAAGCTTTCAAGTTGTAATTTTCGATGTTTTGTGCTTGCAAAACTTGCTCGGCTGGCTGCACATCAGTCTGGATTGAATAATTAAACTGAAAGCCGAACCACTCCTTCCCTGGCTCCGCATCCCAACTTTCATCATGCCGCCACATGGCAAAAGCTTGACCGCGATCGTCCCAGCGAATATAAGAGCCAAGTGCATCGATCAATCCCTCACCAATGCGGTAAAGAGCCACATCCGCATTCTGATAAGCAATACGGCGATTGTAACTACCATATTGCTGGCAATAAGGAACCAATCTGGTCATCAAATCCTTCGAGGGAATTAACGTTTTTTGAGTAGGTTTATAGCGCATCAACCCCGATACACTCGGATGTTCGATTTGTTTGAAGTGAAGAGCTTGACACAACCAACCTTCAGTAGCCCGCTGCATTTCTTTATGCTTAGCATCGCAGTTGTCGAGAGATTCAAAATACTGAGATGCAGTGTCATCAAGAGTATCAATTTCATCAAGAACGTACTGTTCGTCAATTTTTATTTTCTCTTGTTCGATTTCAGTTTTAATCGCTTCAATTTCGCTGGATAAACCCTTGCCTCCCTCAGCAAACAACTTTTCTTCAAGTTTGATAATTTTTTCCTCAGCATAAAACTGAAGGCTGGCAATAGATTTGTTGAAGATATCAAACCCATCTTTTAAAACTTGAAACCAAGCTTCGTGGGGACTCTCCGGCAAATCCGGGCCTGCAAACAAACAAAATTGCACTCCCATTTTGCTGCCAATGCGATCGACTCTGCCGAGTCTTTGTTCTAACTGGTTGGGAAACCACGGCAAATCGAAGTGAACTAACCAATCTGTCAATTGCAGATTTACCCCTACTTCTGCCGATCGATCGCACACTAAGATAAAACAATGCGCTTCTGTCTTAAACCGCTTGAGACTAGCCTCAACATCATCAGCCGATTTGCTCGTGTCATGGCTGGCGATCGCATTTTTACCAAAGATTTTAGCTAAATTTTCCGCAATCTCTTGACAAGTTGCAGTAAAACTGGTAAAGATCACAATTTTCGGGAAACGCTCGCCCGGAATCGGCCGTTTAATTTGCTGTTGAATTCTCGACAGCAAATCGCGAGGTTTGCTGTGATACTCGCGCGGAACCTTCAAAGCAACTGCCAGAAATCGGAGAATGGCGATTCGTAACAAACTCAGTCGATCGAGTCCTTCCTGGGGCTTTTCCAGGGTATTGAGCAAGGTTTCCAGCATTTCCCTTTCTTCGGGAAACAGCTCCGTTTTGGTCAAAATTGCCGTGTCATTTTGTCCAAATTCGCGATCGAGTTCGGGAGTCGATTTTTTCTGCAAGCGAGCTTTGACAACCCGTTCTAAAACATTCAGCCAAGTACCAGAAGCGCGGAAAAACAGCAGAAAAATTCTCTGATATTCGATCGACTTGGGAGCGACTGTGCGCCATTTATCGAGTACAGTTTGAATTTCCGACCACTGTTCATCATTCAGATCGTACTCAGTTTTGGGGACACCCTCTCGATCGAAAATCACATCTTCAACCGCATCCCGGCGGTTGCGAAGGATGCGACGGTGCAGGCGGTAGGTATCTCTAACGTGAGTGCGAATAGTTCGGACTAGGCGAGCCTGTTCTGCGGTTTCTTTAGTTTTCAAACAACTTTCTAAATCTGTTGCTAAGCCGATTAAATAATCATCTTTGGCGAAAATAGTGCGAAGTTGAGCGAGTTTTGTTTGCAAAACAGCCGGCTTGGCATTTTCTCGGAAATCCAGCAAAGCGCGGCCGATTTCTTGACGGTTTTGCACCTGTTCTTTGAAGCTTTCCAGGTCATCAAGACGGTAAGTTGCGGGCTCTAGCAAGTGCAGCATCGTTAGAAAATCTTGCTCGCGGCCGAGAACTGGCGTTGCAGATAATAACAATACATTTTTACTTTTTTGAGCTAGTTTCTGACAAAGTTCAAACGACTGCTGCTCAACACGATCGCTCGAATTTGCCATTGCCGCCACATCATGCGCTTCATCCACAATCAGAAAATCGAGGTTAGCGTTGCGGCTAATTTGATTGATGTCGCTAACAGCCACAAGCTGCACTCGGTCAGCAAAATGAGACAAATAGAATTTATTTTCCAACTCCTGCCGCCACTGTTCGAGCAAGTATTTCGGAACCAGAACCACAGCGCGTCCGTTGGGTTCATCTAGCAGAAATTGGCGGAGAATTGTGCCGGCTTCTACTGTTTTTCCGAGTCCTGGTTCGTCTGCCAATAAATAGCGCACGATTGGGTCTTCTAGGACGCGCCGGACGACTTCTACTTGGTGCGGATAGAGGTCTATGTTAGCAGAAATTAAACCCGTCATGCCGCGGCTGACGGCCCGCTGTTCGATCGCAGATTGAACGAATGCCAATCGGCGATCGTGAAAATACGGCGTTTCTTGGCCTTTGACTGCTAAAATGTCGATCGGATCGGCGATCGGGATATTGCAGCGAACGTAAAGTTCGGTTTCAACAGCTTGCAAACTTTGGCTGTCGGGGAGGTCAATTTCGTACTCTAATTTATCTTCATCCCAGTCATAAACTCGCCCAATTATCCATCTTTCCTGAGTGGTACTCCAGAGGTAGCAGCGGGTTTGGCGCTGAAGTCTAGCTTCTTGCAGTAGACTTAATGGCACAGTTTTGCGGAGGCGGTTTTTAACTGAGCAAAAATATTCAACTACCGCCTCGGTACGCGATACCTCGACAACTTTTCCGACTCCCAAATCGTTTCTGGGCGATCGAACTAACGAACCAACATCAATCATAGTTTCAGCCTGACAATACTTACTAGAATACACTAACGCCTTTCACGTTAAAATTTTTAGCAAAATGCGATTTTTGCCGGTGTCACTTTTCTAGTCAAATGACAGTAAATCTTGTATTCTGAAAAAAATAAGTTTAGCATGGTAACTCACATTTTGCACCATTCTCCAGAACGGGCAAGATGCCCGTTCCACAAAAGATAAATTTTCTTAAATATAAATTTTCTTGTGGAACAGGCATCTTGCCTGTTCCTAAAAGGCTAGTTGAGAATGGTGCAACCTATGTATTAAAACTCACATCTTGCACCATTCTCCAGAACGGGCAAGATGCCCGTTCCACACAAGATAAATTTTCTTAAGGATAAATTTTCTTGTGGAACAGGCATCTTGCCTGTTCCTAAAAGGCTCATTGAGAATGGTGCAACCTATGAGTTAAAACTCACATTTTACACCCTTCTCAAGAACGGGCAAGATGCCCGTTCCACAAAAGATAAATTTTCTTGTGGATAAATTTTCTTGTGGAACAGGCATCTTGCCTGTTCCTAAAAGGCTCATTGAGAATGGTGCAACCTATGAGTTAAAACTCACATTTTACACCCTTCTCAAGAACGGGCAAGATGCCCGTTCCACAAAAGATAAATTTTCTTGTGGAACAGGCATCTTGCCTGTTCCTAAAAGGCTACCATTTTCTGTCCCTAGAAAACGTAGTGAAACAATCTCAAACCCTTGATTCAACGCCCTTGAGTGCCTAAGTCCTGAATAACTAATTACGAGGAAGGAAAAATAACACCTAGATTACCGGATTCCCATTTCGGATATTTCTGCATAACACTGCTATAAATTTCCGACTCTGTGAACGCTGTTAACCAAGCTTGTAGCCCAGGCCAAGGCTGTTGGTTGAACCAAGTTCGATCTGCTGTATGAGCGAATTGACGAACAAAAGGTGCGATCGCCATATCAGCAAATGCTACATTGTTACCAAACAAATATTTAGTGGCACTTAACTGTGAGTTGAGTTTTTCCAGGAATAAAGAACCTTCATAACGATGTACTTGGGCATCAACACCGGGATAACGATCGGGGTACTTATAACGGTCAAGATGATATTTAAACCTATCATCAAATAGAGCTATAAGTTCCAACATTTCTGTAACAGAACCTTGCTGTGGCATCAACCATTTTTCAGGATCGTGTTGTCTCAATGCCCACAACATGATATCAATACTTTGATCGAGTACACGCCCGTCAACATCAATCAATATTGGTACTGTACCTTTGGGAGATACCTCCAACATCTCTGGTGGTTTGTCTCGCAAAACAACTTCCCGCAACTCACACACCCGATTGCTAACCATTAAGGCCAAGCGCGCGCGCATAGCATAGGGACAGCGGCGGAAGGAATACAAAATCGGGTATGTTGCTGACATATTATATGTTTAGTCGATCGCACGATCGGGTTTTTCGGGTCAGAAACCCGGTTTCTTTCGATATTTCTCGTCGCCACACAAGATTTTTCCGAGAAACCGGGTTTCTTTGAACTTAGTGAATAATAATATTAGTCGATCGCACCATCTACTTTTTCCTTCGCCTCGTAGCGGGCGCCTATATGTACTTGGTTGCGACGCTTAGCAAGCTCAATCTGACGTTGACGTTCAGATAAAGCTTGTTTTTTAGTTTCAGTTTTTGAGTCATGACAATGAGGACAACTCACACCAAGTACAAATAATTCAGAAGCCTTATCTTCCTGACTAATCGGGTGACGACAACCGCGACAAAGTTCATAGTTTCCCGGCTTTAAGTCCTGACCAACAGAAACCCGTTCATCAAACACAAAACATTCACCTTCCCAACGACTTTCTGCTTCCGGCACCGTTTCCAAATATTTTAAAATTCCGCCTTCGAGATGATAGACTTCCTCAAAACCTTGACTACGCAAAAAAGCAGTAGATTTCTCGCAGCGAATACCACCCGTGCAAAACATTGCCACCTTGGGTTTATTGCGTAAAGCAGTTTCCCGCAACACCCATTCAGGTAACTCGGAAAAGCTTTTTGTTTTTGGATTAATAGCGCCTTCAAAAGTACCCATAGATACCTCGAAGTCGTTACGCACATCAACCACCACAACATCGGGATCGTCAAGCAGCTTATTCCACTCATCAGGCTTAACATATTTGCCCGCCATGAGGCGCGGATTAATCTCCGGTACCCCCATCGTGACGATTTCGCGCTTCAAGCGTATTTTCAGGCGGTAAAAAGGTGCTTTTTCCGAGAAAGATTCCTTGTGTACCAAATCCGCAAAACGCGGGTCACTACGCAAGAATGCCAGCACTGCGTGTACGCCCTCGGACGAGCCGGCAATCGTGCCATTAATGCCTTCTTGGGCCAGCAAGATAGTGCCTTTAACGTTGTTGTGGTTGCAACAATCGAGTAGCGGTGCTTTCAGCTCAGCAAAATCCGGTAGTTCAACGAACTTATATAAAGCAGCGGTTAAGAAATAAGCCATATATCGAATGGATAAGAGTAATTAAATTTCATAATTAAATTATATGAAAATTCAGTCAAAGCGGACGGTGGGACTCGAACCCACGATGTTCAGCGGAAGAGGTAAGCATCACTCATGGAACCCCATACTGGCAAAGGGTTACATCCTCCGAACTAATTTTTGTATCCCGTGTGGTCTCGAAATTGTCTCCAAAGTGCTAACCTTGTCCTGTCGCTTTTGAAATTTTACCATGACCCATACGTCTAGTAGAGGTGCGGAATGTGGGTTAAAAGCACCACGCAAAAAGTCGAGGGCTGATTTGGCGGATATGGAAACTGTGCTGGACGTATTGGCAGAGCTAGGCGCTTAACCAAAGCCATATTTAGAGACACTCCAAATACTCTCCACATTGTCTCCAAATTGTCTCCAAACAGCCCTCAAAAACCCTGTGTTTGTCTCCAAAAACATCCTGTACAACCACAGAGATCCAGCCCTAGAAACGCCAAAACCCTTGATTCCTCAAGAGTTTTAAAGAGTTTTTTCGCAAGCGGACGGTGGGACTCGAACCCACGACGTTCAGCCTTCCAAGCGATAGCAAGGAATCTGCAAACCCTTTGTACCGTAAGGAATTCTCACAAAAGGTTTTTGCCGTCCGCTGTTTCCGTAGTCAAACCGTAGTCAATTTTGTAAAATTGGTCGATCGAGTTTGAGCAAAAATACATGACTAAAACTCCCCAATCGGGCAGGAAAGCTTCTTACGGTTCTGTGGTGGTAGCAACTCGCGAGGGGAGACTGCGGTTACAACTGCCAAGACATTTGTACGGGGGAGAGCAAAAATACCTGTCTTTGGGGATGGCAGATACCCCTGAAAACTGGGAACTGGCAGAAGCCAAAGCACAGTCGATTGAATCCGACATCAAGTTTGAGCGGTTTGACCCAACTCTCAAAAAGTACAAGTCACAGACTCACTTGACTGTTGTTGAGACAATCAAGCCTAAACCGGAACTGACTCTAAGTAAATTATTTGAGAGATATTTAGAGTTCAAAAAACCTGCTGTCAAGCCCACAACTTTTCACTATTTAGTAACGAGCATTCAAGCTTATATTGACCGCTGCCCTTACCAAGGCTTGTCTGAGGATGATGCTTTGCAAATACGCGCGTGGCTGCTAGGCGATACTACTAACAGCATGACTAAGCGAGTCTTGACTTACGTGAATGCAGCCGTTGAATGGGGGATTAAATTCAAAATTATCACCAGGTTGTCCGCTTCCCCTTTTAACGGAATGGCAGCCGACTTGCCAAAACACAACTGGCAAAACGACCCCGAACCGAACGCTTTTAGTCCAGAAGAAAAGGCGTTGGTATTAGAAGCTTTCAAACACCACAATGGGAATTGGAACGGCAGGGGCTATGGAGGGCAGAAGCTTTGCTTTTATTACCCTGTGGTGCAATTTTGGTTCATGACTGGATGCCGTCCCTCGGAGGCTGTTGGCTTGAGGTGGCGCGATATTGCTTCCGACTTTTCTCACATTGTGTTCAACGGCAGTGTGCAGCATCCGGGCGGAATAGAGACTAGGGTTGATGGCAGTAAAAACAACAAGCGTCGTAGGTTCCCTTGTAATCAGGAGTTAAGCGAGTTTTTAAGAAAGCTTGAGCCTGAAAATTTGACGGATAGAAACAGTCTGGTTTTTCCCTCACCCAAGAAGGGCGGGGCGATTAATTACAGCAATTTCACTATAAGAACTTGGCACCCGTTGGTTGACTCAATAACCGAGAAAACTCGCGCCTGTGAAGGACACCACAAAACGACTACTCCCTACTCTTGTCGGGATACTTTTATCAGCGAACAAGTTGGTAAGGGTGTACCGAGTGCAGTGGTTGCTAAATGGTGTGATACGTCGGAGAAAGTGATTAATGCTGTGTATTTAGACGGCAAAATTTTGGAGCATTTACGCCCGCTTTGATGCTGTTAGGATGTTGATTCTAGGGGCAACTTTTGCGAAACCAGACTTTACACTTCCTGTGTTGACAAGGAAGTGGAAGTCTGCACTCGTGAGTAACTAAGGAAGATTGATGCGCGGTTGACGAGCACTTGCAATGCTAGCCAAACCACGACTTCCCCAAACCGTTCAATCTCAACGTTTGGAGCCTATAAATTATGCCATTTTCAGCCGATTGTCCTAACGGACGATCGCAACTCTTAATGATTGAGTTGACGGGGTTTTGCCATGACTAAACCTACCGTCAGCTACCGTCGCATTGACCAATTAAAGGCGATCGCCTATGACCGTGGCTTCACCAATGAAGACGCCAGACAGTTCGGGAAACTCAGCAAAACTGCTACCTGGGAAGCGCTGCTAGAACTGTACCTAGTTGACGGTGAGTCACTTGACACAGTGAAGGTAGACACTGTAGACAGTTTGAGTGTAGACACTGTAGACACAATACCTGAACTGCTTGACCCGCAAGCTGTAGACATTGTAGACACCACGCCTGAACTGCTTAACCCGCAAGCTGTAGACACTGTAGACAGCCTTGATTGGACTAACGACGGTTCATTCCCTGTGTGCGGTTTCACCCGCCAGAATTCCACTTTTTTAGACTGGGTTGACTTTGGGCAACTCATCGCACTTGTACTCGCATCGGCGGGGGTATTTGTGCTGGCAATGTCTATGTGGCGACAAATCAATCCCCTGAATTTATTTCCTTCCCCAGTTCGCATCAACATTCAAATCGGGACAAAATTATGAGCTTACAACTACGCCTATTCGGTGGCAATTCTGATGCTGGAAAAATGACTGCCAGCAACGACGGCGGACACGCAATCGACAAATCAAAAGTTTTGGCAAGCACTGACACAAGCGTCATCACACCGCTAAATCCTGGTAATTTTTCCAGCATCCGCAGTGTTCCAGTTGTGCCAGCACCGCGCTACTTTACTAAGGAAGAAGCGGACGCTATGAAGGACTTGGCAAAGGAGAAAACAGACGGTGCAAAACAGTCTAAACGTGCCTATGAAGCTCTGGCAAAAGTCGAAGAAGCCGATGCTAAAGTTCACCGTCATCACCGCAAATATGAGGGTGTTGTCGCCGATAATGAACTGGGAAAAAAGCGCTCAGACACTCGACTAGCTAAGCACTTGCACAGTTTGCGTCCCGGCTATGCCCGACTGGGTTTAGGGATTGATAAAGCTGACAGCGATGCCCGTACTCGGATTGATGCGATTAAGGCAAAACTCACGGGGGGAACTGACTAAATGAAAGCGATGTATCTGGCTAACTACTTCGTTGCCGGATGCGTCGCTTTCTCCCTTCTGGGGTGGATAGCGAGTCTGCATCCGATGGCAATGAAAGCCGTTTCATTTTTGTTAGCAGCGATTGCGATTGCTTGGGGGTTGAGCTGGTTGCTTGACTACTCCCTGAGTAAGTTACTCAAGATTTCAGTGGCTGATTTACAGGCAGTTTTAATTGGCGGTTTGGCGATGCTGCTGATTGGTTTGGGGATGTTTCTATGCAGCTAAAACTGTTTGTATTGAGTGCGTCCTCTGTTGTGCTGTGGTTGGTTCCACTATCAGCACTAGACAAAACGCTAGACACTCACAAAGCGCTGCAAGGGGTGAGTTTGTGTGCTGCAATTGCCTGTGCAGTTTCCGCTGGAAATATCGCCCGTCAACTGGCAGACAAGGGAGAAATCGAGAAACTGAAACTGAGAGCAATTAAGGCAGATGTAGAGGACGAAATTAGTGCCAGCGTCTACGTTTCACAGCAACAAAGACAACAGGAAGTAGAACTTATCCTGACTTCCCCTGGCGTTGACGTGGAAGCTAGCCGTCAAGCGCTGGAAGCTATATACAGCAGCGACTTACAGGAAACTGCTTCCGCTTCCGACTCTCCTGATTACCCTATATACTTGGAAGTTTGTAAGTCAATGGAAGCGGGTAAGTCTGTGACTTGGATTGTTGAGAATGTACTCAAAATGGGAGGGCGCAAATTCTCAGAAGGCAAGGTGAAATTGCAAAATTTAATCAATCAGTTTGAGGGGGAAAAGGAATGAACAGACTGCCAAACATCCCCACAGCAGCAGCCCTAAGATTGACTGGTACTAAGTCAGAAATAGAGTTAGTTCTGGCAGTTCTGCGAGGCAAGGACTTCTTTTGGAAAACTAACGGCAAGTTTTACCCGCAACGGGGAGAGGACAATCAGTACGCTTACTACCTCAACGAACTGCAATTACCGCAGATCGGTGTAGCAGTCTCGGCAACACCAACACCGGGGGAAGCACAACCTCGGCCGTGGGATGCTGTTTTAGGTGGTCAGGGCGCAGAAAAATCCGTCCGAAATTTCGGACAAAAGTCCCTCTGACTTGGCGGCGCCGAAAGCCTTGTTCTGACTCACTCGTCTAGTGCTTTTACCTTTAAACCCGACGAGTGAGTTTTGGTACGTTTTCGGTACGTTTTTTTTACGTTTTCGGTTCGTTGCTGGGACAAAATTTGAGCGACGGCTGTTTGTTGAAGATGTACCGCCACCACTAAAATAATGAAATGATAGACGACACCCTCGCACTAATTAGCAGTATCAAGCTTCTCAACAAGCACCTTTGGGGCAATGAGGAGGAAATCTCCCCTGTCGATACTTACAATCTTGCGCTGGTGAGCAATCGTCTAAATTCTTTTTTAGGTTGGGGAGAAAATAGGATAAAGACTCCCAAGACTTTTAACCAGTGGGAGTTTTGGCAGTTCGTCTGTAAGCGCTTAGAGGAAGAAACACGGGAAGAAATCAAGAAGCTGCTTAAGAATTTTCCGCCGCGCCCTAGGCTTAATTTCTTGTTTTGGCTCCTCTGCCTCTTTGTCGCCTATTTGTTTGCCTTGCCGTGTCCTTGTAGTCAAGGCAACAAAATATGTGGGGGTATTCTCGATCCTCCGATTGTCCGATTTATCCCTCTCCCTGGTATCGAAATAGGTGGCTGTGCTCGCAACGACAGCTTAATTGCACCCGCAATCTAACTCGCGGGGCGGTTCCTCCTATGCCTTGAATTTTTCAAAAACTGTAAAAACCAAAAAACCGCTGCTCGAAGATTGGAACCCTTACGCAACGGCTTTTGGCAATCAAACTCGCTTAGGGCGAGAAATTTTCATGTACGACAATTCTACTTCAATCGGCGGTCAACTTACAAGTGTTCGCGGAAATCTTGTCAGCAGCAGCAAGTCCAATCCTTGCCCGGTCTGTGGACGCACCAAAGACCGCGACTGCCGTATTAGCCATGACGGGAAGATGGTACTGTGTCATCAAAACTTTGACCACACCAAAACTCAACAGCCTGACCTGTGGCACTTTGACGGCACAAGTTCTGATAGCCGCTGTGGCGTGTACGTCTTCAAAGAAAAAACTACCAAAGACATCCGCCCAAAAGGTACTCGCTATTGGGAATATCCCGATCGCAATGGCTACCCTTTGGCACGTGTAGAACGGGTTGACGATGGTGAGGGCAACAAGAAAATCAAGCAACAACGCTGGGATAAAGATAAAAAACAATGGCTGTACGGGCTAGGCACAGATAAGGATTTAAACAAGGTTGCCCGTGCCAGTATCCCGGTTTACCGCTATGCCGAAATCAGAAAGGCGATCGCAAATAATGAAACGATTTACCTTGTAGAGGGTGAACCTTGCGCTGACTTATTTTGGAAGCTTGGGCTAGCTGCGACTACCAATATCGGCGGTAGCGGTAAATTCACACTTACGGACTCTTTGGACTTGCAGGGTGCAAAGGTGATTGTCATAGTCCCTGACCGTGACAAAAAGGGAATTGAACACGCCGACAAGCTTGCCGAACACTTCCCTGATGCTCTGTGGCTCTATCCGTTCCCAGAGAGTAAAGCTTGGGAAAATTTGCCAGAGAAAGGCGGGCTCGATATTTTTGATTGGATTGACCACGAAAAACTTTCAGCAAGTCAAGTAAAGGCCGCAATCGGAGAGAAGAAGGTTTTTGAAACTTCCCCCCAGTTAGGGGCAAAAGTTGTCCGTCCTGAAAAGTTTCAAGTTCCCCACATCTCCGAGCTAGGGGGAGAGATTGAAGAACTGCTAGAGTCCGACCTCAAGAAATCTCAGCTACAGCTTAAAATCTCCGAGCTCGCCCAAAAATACCGTCTCAACTCTGCCGATGTCTGGAAAATTTACCGCGAGCTTGAACAAGAGTCCGAGCAAGAAGCCAACAAGGAAGACACGAGAATCGGAATTGAACAACTACTGGCCTCCAAGTCTGCCAGCGTCAAACTCTCAGAAATCTTCCCTGAATCTCTGGCCGCTCCGATCGAAGAAGTAGCGCGACGCATGAACCTCAAGCCTGAATGCTACGCGCTGGCACTGATTTCCGGTGTCTCAAGATTCTTGAAGAATGGCAGTAGCACCATGCTTGTGGAGGAATGGAACAGGTATCGGTGTCGGACTTTTGGTTACTTCGGAGCTCTAATCGCTGAGTCAAGCCAGATGAAGACTCCGGTATTGAACGCCATGATTACAGACCCGCTAGCAGCAATGCGGCAAAAGAACCAGGAGAAGTTCAATGCCCAAGAAAAAGCCTACAAAGAGGAGCTCGAACAATGGAAAAACAGCAAGGATGAGGACAAAGGCCCCGCGCCTGATGCCCCTGTGGAGACAATCCCCTACATCACTAAAGCTACATGGGAGGGGATAGCAGGGATGGTAGGTCGAAATCCCATTCAAGGGATACTGTGGCTCTGCGATGAGCTTGCAGGATTTTTCAAATCAGCCAACCAGTACCGCAGTGGTAAGGGAAGTGACAAAGAGGACTTACTGGAATGTTGGAGTGGTAATGGCGCTGTAGTGGCACGTGCAGCCGGCACTACTGTCAACGTGGGTGCGGTATCCCTTTCTATTTATGGAAACATCCAGCCCAAGGTCTTAGAACCCTTTCTGGGAGATGGCAGTGACGACAACGGAACCTTTGCCCGATTTGACTTTGTTCAACAGCCACCAGCGTTAACTCAGATAACTTTAGGGGTGTCAAAGATTGACATCAACCCAATGCTGCAAGCGCTCTACGAAAGGGTGGATGCTATCCCGATGATGCAATTCGAGCTAGATGAGGAAGCCCGAAAGTTGTTTGTGGACTACTACAACCACTGCCAGCGACTCCGACTGAATCATCCCAAACAAGGGATGCGGGCGATGTTAGGTAAGGCCGCTGAGAAAGTTGGCCGCGTCGCAACCATCCTGCACTGTATCCACGCTGCACACATGGGGATTGAGGTTTCCTCTAAGATTCCTGCCTGTCAAGTTGCTGCTGCTATCAAGTGGGTTGAGTACACGACACAGCAAGCTTTGAGCATAAATATTGAGGTTTCCAGTCCCGATGCACTTGAAAGTAATCTCGCCAAAATCATCTCGCTGGCAGAACGCAATGGTGGCGTGGTATCAGTTCGCGAGGTAAGCAAGACTTTCAACGGAAAGCACCGAAAATCAAATCAAGAAATTCAAGAATGGTTCGCGGAATTAGCAACCATGAATTATGGAGAGGTTACAAGCAAAGGGCGAAGTATTCTATTTTCTCTTACTTATGTGTCCCCAATGTCCCCAATAGGCTACAAGCAAGACACCGCAAGCATTACAGATGGGGACACCCCTGTCCCCACTATGTCCCCAACACCCCCATTAAGTGACACAGTGTCCCCATCAAGTCAATCTAATGGGGACAATTGGGGACACATTGGGGACACCCCTGTCCCCAATTCCAAAACCATGCCAAATATAGGATTGAACTCTAATGGGGACATTGGGGACACTTTTATAACTTCTCCTAAAACCTCTCAGTCCTCAATGATGAGCTGTACTACAGAAACCGCTAAATCAACGGCAACCTCTGCCAAGAAGCCTAGAACCTTTGAGATAGGCGACTTGGTGGAAATTACGCTAAAGAGCGACTACCAGGGGCAAAAAGGCAAGATTGCCAATATTGGACTTGGGGCAAGGGAGATTGACTATTATGTGCAGCTTGAAGGCGAGAAGGTGCTTGTTACTGTACCGATGGGTGCAGATAGTTTTCCTTACTTGAGAAAGCTGTAGAAAATCACCGATCGCAAATGAAGCTTTAACTTACTCAACCTTTAAGCAACCCTTGACAGTTGCTTAAAGGTTGCTTAAGCTGGTTGCATAAGTAGTTAGGCAACTTGGTACGCAACCTATGACAATTCCATCGGTGATGCAAGGATTGATAGAGACAGAGGACGGCAAGGTATTCGAGCTAGACTCCCCCAAGGGTTCCACATGGTTGGAGTCGATCGGCTCTTTCAGATATGAACCCACAGGAGACGGCAAACCCTACACAGTCCGCAAAGAAGGTAAGAACGGTGAATACTGGTACGGTTGCAGAAAGGTTGCAGGAAAGGTACGCAAAAAATACATAGGTAAAAGCTCAGAAGTCACTGTGGCTAGGCTTGAGGAGGTTGCAGAAGCCTTGGAGATGCCCCCAGTGCCACGGACTGAGAAGGTTGCAGAAGTTGCAGAAGTCTCACAGGTTGCAGAACAAGTTGCAGAAGTTGCAGAAGTCTCACAGGTTGCAGAACAGGTTGCAGAAAGTAGAATAACAGCGTTAGAGTTGCAGGTAGCGACATTGCTAAAAGCCGTTGAAGCGTTACAGGAGGCACTGCCGGGAAAGTTCGAGTCGGGTAACTCTCTGGAATTGCCTAAAGTAGATAGCGAGGTTACAGAACGGTTGCATAATGAGTTAAGCAACCTAGAAGCAGAACGCGCCGATCGCAAATTGATTGAGGAAGAAATCGAAATCTTGCGTCGGAGCTTGGAAAGAAGCGATACGCTCATCAAATTAAGGAATCAGGAAATCGCGACGCTAAATTCTCGACTGGCAGCGAAGGATGAAACCATTGCAGAAGCATCTGAACAATCCGACAGGCTCGAACGGGAATTAGCCGAAGTGCGATCGCAACTCGAAGCAGAACGCGCCGATCGGGAGGGAATTGAGACGGAACTCTCCGACCTGAGACAAAAATCAGTCACTGCCAGCAAAGATTTACCCGATGCGGGCGACTTGCTCAATCAGTTAATGGCCAAGTACGAAAAAAAGAAAGTCGAGGGCATGAAACCTAAGAAACCTACCGCATCGCTCGCAGACATCGAGGGGATTCTAGAACTGCTTGTGAGGGAACCCTGACTTACTACTGGAAGCGAGGCATTCTGGGGGGAAGGGCTGACTAGGGTCAAAACTTGATACTCAATTGATACTCAGTTGATACTCAGTTTGGTCGTTTTCTCGTCAAACCGTAGTCAGTTGATACTCAGTTGATACTCAGTTTGGCTCCCAAATTACCCCTATTCTAGGCAATAAAAAACCTCAAACCGTTGATTTCTCGTTGGTTTGAGGTTTTTATAGAAGTAAGCGGGCAGCGGGAATCGAACCCGCATAATTAGCTTGGAAGGCTAGCGGACTCGCACTGACAATCCTTTTGTGCGCAAGGGTTTGCAGGTTTTGCCTTAGTAGGTGTCGGACGATTGTATCCAATCTGTATCCAAAAGGTGTATTGTGATGGTGTTGAGTTGGTAATCAGCCATGACTAACCTGCCACCGTTTAAGGCAAAAAAAGGCTCTGTCGTTGTTCAGACCAATGAAGGGAGATTACGCCTTCAAATGCCTAGACATCTTTACGGGGGAAACCGAAAATTCCTGTACCTAAATCTAGCCGATACCCCTGAGAACTGGGAACTGGCAGAAGCTAAGGCACAGTTGATTGAATCTGACATCAAGTTTGAGCGGTTTGACCCCACACTCAAGAAGTACAAGCCACAGACTCACTTGACCGTGGTTGAGACAATCAAGCCTAAGCCGGAACTGACGCTGACTCAGTTATTTGCTAAATACTTGGAGTTCAAGAAACCAGCGCTCAAAGCGACAACTTTCAATTACTTGGTGACGGGCATTCAAAGTTATGTTGACCGTTGCCCCTACCAGCCTCTTTCAGAGGACTGTGCTTTGCAGGTGCGCGCGTGGCTGTTGGAGGATACGACTAACAGCATGACTAAAAGGATTTTGACTCACCTAAATGCAGCGGTAAAGTGGGGGATTAAGTTCAAGATTGTTAAGGGTTTAACTGTATCCCCGTTTGAAGGGCTGGCAGCGGAACTGCCTAAACATAACTGGGAAAGTGACCCGGAACCGAACGCATTTACAGCACAAGAAAAAGAGCTGGTTTTGGAGGCTTTTAAGAACCACAGAGGTACTTGGAATGGGAGGGGAGAAACCGGGCAAAAGTTGTGTTTTTACTACCCGATGGTGCGGTTCTGGCTGCTAACTGGATGCCGTCCATCTGAAGCTGTGGGATTGAGGTGGTCTGACATTGCTACTGACTTTTCTCACATTGTGTTCAACGGGAGTATACAACACCCAAGCGGTAAGGAGACAAGGGTTGACGGCAGTAAAAACAACAAACGGCGTAAATTTCCTTGCAATCAAGAGCTGGTTCAGTTGTTGAAAAGTATCAAGCCACAAAACCTGACTGATAAGGATAGGTTGGTTTTTCCATCACCTATTAAGGGCGGGGCGATTAACTACAACAATTTCAGTAAGCAGGTATGGCATAAATTGGTTGACCCGATTACTGAAAAAACCAGGCAACACGAACAGGGTTCTAAGACTACTACCCCTTACTCTTGCCGGGATACTTTTATTAGTGAACAGGTTGGCAAGGGTGTACCGAGTGCGGTGGTTGCTAAGTGGTGTGATACGTCGGAAAGGGTAATTAATGCTGTGTATTTAGACGGCAAGATTTTGGAGCATTTACGCCCGCTTTGATGTTGTTAGGATGTTGATTCTAGGGGCAACTTTTGCGAAACAAAACTTTACACTTCCTGTGTTGACAAGGGGAGGGAAGTCTGCAATCGTGAGTAACTAAGGAAGATTGTTGCGCGGTTGACGAGCACTTGCAATGCTAGCCAAACCACGACTTCCCCAAACCGTTTCTGTACAACGTTTGGAGCCTATAAATTATGCCACTTTCAGCCGATTGTCCTAACGGACGATCGCAACTCTTAATGATTGAGTTGACGGGGTTTTGCCATGACTAAGCCTACCGTCAGCTACCGTCGCATTGACCAACTTAAGGCGATCGCCTATGACCGTGGCTTCACTAATGAAGACGCCAGACAGTTCGGGAAACTCAGCAAAACTGCTACGTGGGAAGCACTGCTAGAACTGTACCTCGTTGACGGCGAATCGCTTGACACAGTGAATGTAGACCGTGTAGACAGCATAAACGTAGACAGTATAGACGCGACATCTGAACCGCTTGACACAAAAAGTGTAGACACTGTAGACACCCTAGATTGGACTAACGACGGTTCGTTCCCTGTTTGTGGTTTTACCCGCCAGAATTCCACCAGCTTTTTAGACTGGGTTGACTTCTCTCAACTCATCGCACTCGTACTCGCATCGGCGGGAGTTTTTGTGCTGGCAATGTCTATGTGGCGACAAATCAATCCCTTGAATTTATTTCCCTCCCCAGTTCGCATCAACATTCAAATCGGGACAAAATTATGAGCTTACAACTACGCCTTTTTGGCGGCAATTCTGATGCTGGAAAACTTACTGCCAGCAACGACGGCGGACACGCAATCGACAAGTCAAAAGTCTTGGCAAGCACTGACACAAGCGTTATAACGCCATCAAATCCTGGTAATTTTGACTCCGTTCGTAGTGTTCCCGTAGTTCCCGCCCCGCGCTATTTCACGAAGGAAGAAGCGGACGCAATGAAAGATTTGGCAAAGGAGAAAACAGACGGTGCACGGCAGTCTAAACGCGCTTACAAAGCTTTGACCAAGATTGAAGTGGCTGACAAAACAGTTCACAAAGAGCACCGCAAATATGAGGGTGCGGTTGCTGAGAATGAGCTAGGCAAGATACGCGCTAACGCTGGTTTGGCGAAAAAGTTACACGCACTCCGACCCGGCTATGCACGACTGGGTTTAGGGATTGATAAAGCTGACTCCGACGCCAGGACTCGGATTGATGAAATTAAAGCCAAACTGACCGGAGGCGCAAGCTAATGGAATATATGTGGCTTTCCGGCAACAAAAAAGAAGTGAAGAAATTGGTAGAAGCTTTACGAGCTAACGGGTTCACCTTTGACCTTACCCACTTTGTGGAAATATCAAATTCCCCTTTTGGGCGCAACCAATGCTCCTATACCTTGGAGAATTTCCGTCCCCCCGCCTTACCTACCCCTCAGCCTCGCCCGTTGGATGCCGTGTTAGGAGGTAAAAAATAATGAAAGCGATGTATCTGGCAAATTACTTCGTTGCCGGGTGCGTCGCTTTCTCCCTTTTGGGGTGGATAGCGAGTCTGCATCCAATGGCAATGAAAGCCGTTTTATTCTTGTTAGCAGCGATTGCGACTGCTTGGGGTTTGAGTTGGTTACTTGACTACTCCCTGAGTAAACTGCTCAAGATTTCAGTGGCTGATTTACAAGCGCTTTTAATCGGCGGTTTAGCTATGCTGCTGATTGGTTTGGGGGTGTTTCTATGCAGCTAAAACTGTTTGTATTGAGTGCGTCCTCTGTCGTGCTGTGGTTGGTTCCACTAGCAGCGCTAGACAAAACGCTAGACACTCACAAAGCGCTGCAAGGGGTGAGTCTGTGTGCTGCGATTGCTTGTGCAGTATCGGCGGGTAATATCGCCCGCAGACTGGCCGAACAAGGGGAGATTGAGGCAATCAAAGAGCGGGCAATCACTGCCGATGTGGTGGATGAAATCTCGACAAGCGTATACATTTCTCAGAAACAAAGACAACAGGAAGCAGAACAAATTCTGGCAACAAACGAACGAACCGACGAACAAGAGGCAGAACTCGATTCGATAAGAGAATCACTAGAACTGCTACTGAACCAGACTTCTGGCGATTCTGGCGAACTCGCAGTCGTGAATTTATCCACTAGACAGCGCGAACAAATCGAACTGATTCTGCAATGTCACGCGAAGGGCATCACCGGCAAGAATAAAATCCTTAAAGAAGTTTGGGGAGTGTCAGCCGGCAGTAGCCAATCCTACCGGGACGCGAAGGCTGAGTATGAATTTTTGATGCCGTTTGTAAAAGGGGAAAGTGATGACTAAACAGCCAAACATCCCAACAACAGCAGCCCTAAGATTGACTGGTACTAAGTCAGAAATAGAGTCAGTATTGGCTGTTCTGCGAGGCAAGGACTTCTTCTGGAAAACTAACGGCAAGTTCTACCCGCAACGGGGGGAGGATAATCAGTACGCCTACTACCTCAACGAATTGCAATTGCCTCAGCTCGGGGTAGCAGTCCCGCCAACACCAGGGGAACCACAACCTCGACCGTGGGATGCCGTTTTGGGGGGTCAGGGCGATCGGTAGCCGCCAAGCAAAGGAGTAGTGATTTTGGATAGGTATCCAACACATATGTTTTTGTCGGAAACCCATAGGGTTTCGGGTAGTGTTCAATGTATGTTCATCGTCAACCCACATTACGCAACGTAGCGGGCTACATCTCCAACATCCAGCGTCATGTGTCGGTGCCACTTGGTACAATCAAATCACGCGCGGTTCTAAAACGAAAAATCCACGATGTGCCACCCATCCGGGAAGTAAGAAACGCGCTTATGACATGGCTAAAGACCGCAGTGGCTGATAGCAAGGATTACCATGTCTCCACATTCCGTCCTACTCCTCCACCTGCAATCAAGGATAGGCGACTAAAGCCAGTCGCCTATATTCTCTAATGGCTTAAAACTATACACACAGCAAAAAACCGCTCTCTTTGAAGTTTGGCGACAACGAAGAACGGCTTTTGCAATCAAACTCGCTCAGGGCGAGCTAAATTCATGTACAACAATTCTACTCCGATCGGTGGTCAAGTTACAAGTGTTCGTGGCAATCTTGTCAAAGTTTCCAAATCTAACCCTTGCCCGCACTGTGGCAAACCTGACTGGTGCTACGCCATAGGTGAGTTGTCAGTCTGCAACCGCGACCAACCGCCCGCTACTGGTTGGGAAGCGACATCGAAAGCAGACAAGGACGGCAAAATTTTCTATGCCCGCCCACAAGAAAAGAAACCAGCGCGACCCAAACAAACTCGCTATTTTCCCTACCCCGCCCGCGACGGCTCCCCGTTGGTTCGTGCGATTCGTGTGGATGATGGCGAAGGTAAAAAGAAAATCTGGCAAGAACACTGGGACGGTTCTAAATGGCAAAAAGGCTTAGGCGATGTTGCCCGTGCCAGCATCCCAGTTTACAGATATCAGGAAGTTCAAAAGGCAAAAGCAGAAGGTCAACTAATTTTCACAGTCGATGGGGAACAGTGCGCTGACATTTTTTGGGATTTAGGTTTGGCCGCCACTACCAGCTTCGGCGGGATGGGTAAGTTTTCCCAGACCGACTCTCTGGATTTACAGGGCGCGGTTGTTGTCATCACCCCTGATCGCGACCAACCAGGACTTAAGGATGCTGAGAAAATCGCCCAACACTTCCCCGATGCTCTGTGGCTCTACTGCTACCCAGAATCTAAAGCTTGGGAAAATCCACAAAAAAGTCAGGGTCTAGATGTTTTCGATTGGATTCAAGACAGAAAACTTTCAGCCGATGACATAAAAGCGGCGATTGGAGAGAAGAAAGTTTTTAAGGCCCCGGCTCCGACTTCACAAGCAACAGCAAATGTTATCCGACCGACGCAGTTTCAAATTCCTTCACTTTCTGAGCTAGGCAAAGAAATTGACGAACTGCTGGATTCCGACCTCAAGAAATCTCAGGTGCAGCTTAAGATTTCTGAGCTGGCTCAAAAGTATCGCATCAACTCTGCTGATATCTGGAAAATTTACCGCGACCGCGAGCAAGAGTTAGAGCAAGAAGTCAACCGGGAAGATACGGCGGCTGAAGTTGCGCGGTTGCTGGAAATTAAGCAATCAAAAATCGAACTCTCAGAAATTTTGCCGGCACAACTAGCAGAGCCGATCGAGAAACTAGCAGGCAAGCTAAACCTAAAACCTGAATGTTACTTAGCGGCGCTACTGACTCAAGTATCAGGACTGTTTAAGGTTGGCACTGAGATTTTGCTGCGACGCGATACCAACTACCGATGCACTCCCAACTACTTCGCCGGCATTGTGGCTGAAAGTTCACAAAAAAAATCTCCAATTCTGCGAGCGATGCTTACGCTTCCTATGAAACCTTTACAGGACAAGGCTCGCGAGGAATACAAAGAAGCCTTTGCAGATTACGAGAAGGAGTACGCAGCTTGGAAAAATACAAAAGGAGAAGATAAGGGCCCCGCCCCCAAAGAGCCGCGCCAGAGAATTTATCATTTTTCAAAGACTACGGGTGAGGGGATTTTATACCAAGTTCAGGCACATCCCGATCAGGCCCTAACATACCGATGTGACGAACTAGCAAGCTTGTTCAAATCTACTAACCAATATCGAGGTGGCAAGGGGAGCGACGATGAAGACTTGCTCGAATTCTGGAACGGCACAGGCTCTACGGTACTGCGAGCTAAAGGAGTAGCAGCAGATTTAGACGGGCTACTGTTAAGCGTGTTTGGAACCATTCAACCAGAAGTGCTTGCAGGATTTTTGAAAGATTGCAGCGACTCAAACGGCAAATTTGCTCGATTCGATTTTGTGGTTCAACCTTTAGCGGCCTCAGACTTGCCAGATGAAGATACAGAATTACCCGATACCACAACCCACATTCTGAGCTCGCTCTACAAAAAAATAGATGCTCTACCTAAGTTAGAGATGGAGTTCGATCGCGATGCTAAAAAACTTTTCGCCACATTCTACCGACAAATAGAAAAACAGCGGGAAACCGAACCGAGGCAAGGTACACGGGCGATGCTCGGCAAGATGCCTGAGAAGGTCGGTAAGATGGCCGCCATCATCCACACCATTAATTCTGTTGTCAACGGTGTCGAGGTCGATCTACTGATTCCCCGAAGTGCGGTGGAGGCGGCGATTAAATTTGTGAAATTTACGGCTGACCAGATAGTCAACCTCTACACAGAATTTAGCGATCAGACGGCGCTCGCTCCAAATCTGATGAAAATTATGCAGGCCGCAGAACGGCAAGGGGGGAAAATTTCAACCCGCGAAGCTCAACACCTATTCCACATAAAACAGCGGCCGACCGCTCAAACGGTTCGCGAGTGGTTTTCTGAACTTCAAGAAATGAAACACGGCGAAGTTACCACAGTTAAAAAATCTGCTTTTTTAACTTTAACCACAACCACAGTTACCACAGTACATCAGAACCTAGACACAGAGCGGGCTAACCCTTACCACAGTACCCAAAAACCCGTTACCACAGTTACCACAGTAAATGATGTTGACTGTGGTAACTGTGGTACTACTGTGGTAACGGTTTTACCACAGTCCGAACCCTTACCAGATAAGGCTTTAAAGCCTACTGTGGTAACTGTGGTAACAAATTCACCACCTTCTGAAAAATCAGAGAATTTATTGTTGAGTTACCTTACCGAACCTCACGAATTTGCTCAAGAAATCAGAAAGGCGATCGCAAATTTTGACCGACTGCTCGCCCTGGAAGTTGAGGAAGCTTTGAAGGGTAAGGCAAAAGCAAAATTGAGGGATGAAGTTAAAAATGCTTTGACCCCTGGTGAACGTCAAAACTTTAAACTTTTGGCTAAAGCAGGATTTCTGCAGGGTACGCGAGTTAAATATGTCGGCGACCCTAAATATGCCGAACAGTATGAAGGGTTAGAGCTAAGAGTTCACAGTATGGACGCATACTTCGAGATTGCGTGTCTTAAGCCTGATGGCTCTCTCACAACATGGATGAAGCCAGAGGAACTAGAAATTATAAGCTGAAGGAATGTTATGGAGGTAAGGCGATGATGGGACACGGTAGGGCGGTGACGCCAAAAGAATTGGCGTGTGCTAAAAATTTTTCATCTAAGGCTCTAGCGGAAGGCGCAAGGCTAATTGACGAGGCAAAACAAAAATTTGAGGAGAATGGGTTTGTTCCCGTTGAAACAGTGAAAGCAATAATGGAAGCAGACGGCATTACTCGTCAATTTTTGTTGGCAGACAGCAAAAAAACTTTGGAGGAAGGGCTTTTAGTAAGAGCCATAAGCTCTAGCCAATGGTTTCTTATTCGTGGTAGCAACATTCATGGCGAGTTCTGACGCTTGATACACAATTTGGTTGAAGTAAGTTACCTACTGTAGTTACATAGAACTATCTGTAACTATAGTAGGTAACTTGTGGTAATTCCAGCGGTAGTGCAAAGGACGGTTGAGATAGAGAATCGTTTTGTGTAACTCTTGACAGTTACCTGTAAGTTACCTACATTAGTTACATAGAACTATATGTAACGGGTAGGTAACTTGTGGCAATTCCATCGGTAGTACAGGGCATGGTTGAGGCAGAGGACGGCAAGGTATTCGAGCTAGATTCCCCCAAAGGTCAGGCGTGGTTAGAATCGATTAGCTCTTTCCGTTTTGAGCCTGTGGGGGGCAACAAGCCCTACACGGTTCGCAAGGAATCGGGGAAGGGCGGGGATTACTGGTACGGTTACAGAAAGGTGGCGGGCAAGTTACATAAGAAGTATGCGGGCAAAACCTCTGAGCTAAGCACGGCAAAGCTCGAAGAGATTGCAAAGTCTCTGAATACTCTCCCTCAACCACGGGTTACACACGCGGTTGCAGAAGTTACAGAGACAAATGCTTTAGGGGTTGCACGCGCAGTTACAGACAGCCTCCCTGTAACCGCTAGGGTGTTGGAGGACTCGGACAGGTTGACGGCTTTAGAGTTGCAGGTGCAGGCACTGCAAGAATCCTTGGAATCGTTGCGGGAGGCACTGCCGGGAAAACTGAGGGCTTGAGTGATTCTCCTGAATTGCTCAAGCCTAGCGAGGTTACAGATGATGAGTTACAGATACGGTTAGGTAACTTAAAATCAAGGAATGAAGAGTTACAGATAGAGTTAGGTAACTTAAAGGCAGAGAATCAGAGGTTACAGGCCGAGTATGCCAAGCTTCTAGAATTCAGCGCCCACATTACCAACAAGCTCCGACAAGAGGTACAGGAATTGCGATCGCAACTTGCGACAGAGCGCGCCGATCGGGAGGAAGTCGAGGGTGAACTTTTTGCTTTAAAACAAGAATCAGCCACTGTCATCGCAGAATTTCCAGAGCCAGCCGACTTACTCAATCGGTTGAAAGCCAAACGCAAAAAGTCTAGGGCGGACTTGGCTGACATCAACGCTATTCTGGGACTTCTAGCGGAAGAGTACGGCTCAAACCCAGTCTAGGCATGGATTGTATCCAATTTGTATCCAAACGAGGCAAATTGTATCCAAATTGTCTCCATTTTCTAGTCAACTAGACCCCTGACTTAGCCGTATTCTGAGCAATAAAAAACCTCAAACCGTTGATTTCTCGTTGGTTTGAGGTTTTTATAGACGCAAGCGGGCAGCGGGAATCGAACCCGCATAATTAGCTTGGAAGGCTAAAGTTTTACCACTAAACTATGCCCGCACACAGAAACTAAATATACCACAAGTCTCTGGGGATTGCAATAGGCCTGTGCAAAATTTTTGAAGACCTCCCTCACACTGGCTGAATCGGGGGTTGCGGCCCGATCGCCCCCTCACCCCGAAAATCCCCGTCTCCGATGCTGGGTAAGGCTTTACGGATGGAAATAATCGTAAATTTGCTGCGCCAGACGCGGGCCAATCCCAGAAACTTCTGCCAACTGTTCGGGAGTCGCTAAACGGAGATAGTCGATCGACCGAAAATGTGCTAACAATTGTTTTTGTCGGTGGTGTCCCAATCCGGGAATTTCATCAAGGCGCGATCGCTTCATTCTCTCGCTTCTTCGATCCCGGTGAAAACTCACAGCAAACCTGTGCGCCTCATCCCGCACCCGGCGCAATAATTGTACCCCAGGCTGCTCAGAATTAGTTGGCAGTGGCAAAGATTCCCCCGGCAAAAATATTTCCTCTCGCTGCTTTGCCAAACTGACAACGCGCAACTCTTCTAGCAAATTCATCTCCCGCAAAACAGCCACAACTGCTGACAGTTGACCTTTGCCGCCATCTATCATAATTAAGTCTGGTTTGTCGGAAATAGTAGGAGAATCTGAGGATAAATTGCTGAGTTCTTTCTGTTCTTCTAAATCGCTAAATCCATCTTCCCTCTTCCCTTTTTCTTCTTCCTTCAATCCTCGGAATCGGCGACCGATAACTTCTGCTAAACTAGCAAAATCATCAGAATGACCAGATTTAATTTCAGGATTTTTAATTTTGTAATGGCGGTAGTGTTGATTGGCCGGCAAACCGTCAATAAATACGACGCGGGAAGCTACGGCGTCAGAACCTTGAATGTGAGAAATATCGTAACCTTCTATGCGGCGAGGAACTTCTGGCAAATCGAGAATTTCTGCTAAATCTTCCATTGCTTGAGAATTGCGATCGCTCAATCTTTGCATTCTCGCCAATTCATACTCAGCGTTGCGTTCCACCATCTCAATCAACTCAGCCTTAGTTTGCCGCTGCGGCGTCAAAATCGTAACTTTTCGGCCCTTACGGTTGCTCAACCAATCTGCTAATATTTCCCCTTCTGGCAATTCGTACTGCACTGAAATTTCGCTGGGAATTTCTACGGATTCAACATTTTGATAGTGTTCTTCCAACACCCGCTGCAAAATCGCTCCGGCCTCTACCCCCCCAAGGCTTGGGGGGGAGGCAAGAGAAAGTTGAGATAACTCTTCCCCCCCCGATTGTAGGGGCGGTGCCCCCGTGCCCGCCCTGGGTTGGGAGGGTATTTCCGCCATAAATCCCAATCTTCCGACCAGTTGACCGGCGCGAATTTGGAACAACTGGACGCAAGCGTGCTGGGTGTCTGCCGCAAGTGCGATCGCATCTCTGGAAACCGTATCGTCGGGCAAAGACACTTTTTGACCCGCACTCAAAGACTGCAAACCCTTAATTTGGTCGCGAATGCGCGCCGCCGTTTCAAAGTTTAAATCTTCGGCTGCCTCTTCCATTTGGGGTTCTAAAATATCGAGCAATTCCTGAGTCCTTCCCTGGAAAATCATCGCTACTTTTTGGATGATTTTTCGATACTCCTCCGGCGAAGTTAACCCTTGACAAACGCCAACGCAGCGCCCGATGTCGTAGTTCAAACAAGGACGGTCTTTAAATAGCGGTTGAGGGCGCTGCCGCAGCGGGAAAATCCGCTTAATTAAATGCAGCGTACTCCGCAGCGCCCCTGTATCGACGTAGGGGCCGTAGTAGCGGTCTTTTGCACTACCGGCGCGGCGTTTGCGGGTGATAAAAATGCGCGGGTATTCCTCCGACCAAGTTATGCACAAATAAGGATATTTTTTATCATCTTTGAGGAGGACATTAAAGTAAGGTTGGTGCTGTTTTACGAGGTTTGCTTCTAATGCTAAAGCTTCCGCTTCTGTGTCGGTGGCGATGAATTCAATTTCGCGCACTTGCTGCACCATCATCGCGATGCGGGGACTGAGATTTTGGCTTTCGCGGAAGTAGGAACGGACGCGGTTTCGGAGTTTTTTTGATTTGCCGATGTAAAGGATGCGATCGCTCTCGTCTCGCATTAAATATACACCAGGAACCGCCGGAATTTCTTTGAGGCGACTTTCTAGGCGTTCCGAGTCTTTAACTAACGGCAGAGTTTTTGTGGATGGCATTGCAAGCTATCTCAGCAAAAGAGAGACTGATTGTACACTCTTTTATTTTACCTTAATTGTGCCGATTTTTACTGCTGCTACCGTCGCCAAACCCACCGACTAAACTTGAAAATCAGTTACAATATCTGAGATAAAAACTTGCGCGTGCGTTCTTCCTTCGGATTCTGAAAAAACTCTTCCGGCTCAGCTTCTTCAACTAAAACGCCGCCATCCATCAATACAATGCGATCGGCAACTTCGCGCGCAAACCCGACTTCGTGAGTCACCACTACCATTGTAATTCCAGTTTGAGCCAAATTTCGCATTACATCTAAAACTTCCCGCACCATCTCCGGGTCTAATGCTGATGTCGGTTCATCAAACAGCATGATTTTAGGCTGCATGGCTAGAGAACGTGCAATAGCGACCCGCTGCTGTTGTCCTCCAGACAACTGTCCGGGATATTTTTTTGCTTGTTCCAATATTCCCACTCTTTCTAAGAGTTGCATTGCCACTTCTTCGGCTTTTTTCTTCGGCCAGCGGCGCACCCATACTGGCGCTAGCATGACGTTTTGCAAAACTGATAAGTGGGGAAACAGGTTAAATTGCTGAAACACCATTCCTACTTCGCTGCGAATTGTCTCAATGTTGCGTAAGTCGTGGGAAAGTTCGATGCCGTCGATCGTAATTTTACCTTGTTGGTATTCTTCTAAGGCGTTAAATGTGCGAATAAACGTCGATTTTCCCGATCCCGATGGCCCCATCACGACAACCACTTCACCTCGGTTTACGGTCATGCTGACGCCGCGCAGTACGTGAAATTGTCCGTACCATTTATGGACGTTTTCGGCTACGATTACTTGTTCTGGGATTGTGGGTTTAGTTTGCATAGTTTTGTCCTTTAAATAATGACGGATAATTATTGCCTGATGACTGTTGACTACTTCAGCGGATGGGGGTTTATATATATTTGGGTTGGGAGGGGCGGGTTTATATATATTTGGGTTGGGAGTTATATTTTGTTGGTGAACCCGCCCCTACAGACTGCGGACTAATGACTTTTTTCTAAAGTTCGCTCGATTTTGCGGCTGGCTAGGGAGATTGAGTAGCAAAATATCCAATAAATGATGCCGACGAATATGTAAACTTCGGCGTATCTGCCGATATAGGAAGGATTTGCTAAAACGGCGCGGGATATTCCGATTAATTCTAACATTCCGAATAGAGACAGCAGGGATGTATCCATGAATAATCCGATGAATTGACCGCCGATCGCCGGAATGACTATTCGCAATGCTTGAGGCAGTACAATGAGAATTGTGAGTAGGGGTGTATTGAGTCCGATCGACCTAGCTGCTTCTATCTGTCCCCTGGGCACGGCCTGCAAGCCACCGCGCACGTTTTCCGCCAAGTATGCCGCACTAAATAAGGTTAATCCAGCAATCGCTCTAATTACTCTATCCAGTTTGGGATATTCTGGCGGTAAGAATAATTGCAGCATCACTTGACCTAAAAACAAAATGCCAATTAATGGTAAACCGCGAATAATTTCGATGTATAATGTTGATAACAGTCTCACAACTGGCAAAGAACTTTGTCTGCCGAGTGCTAGCAATACTCCCAAAGGAAAGGAAAGCACAATACTAATAACTGCTAAAAACAGTGTCAATACTAAACCGCCCCAATCATTTGTTGACACTTCTGTCAAACCCAACCCGCCTTTAATTAGCCACAAAACTATTGGGAAGGAAAGAACCCAAATTGCCGGCATCCAGCCCAGGATTTTTGGGTTTATTTGCCTTCCGATGAGATAGCTGGCGGCGGCTGCGATAATAATTCCTAAGAGGTAGAGGCGAGAGGTTAGGTCGATCGGCGAAATGACCGCACCCACAACCGCAGCACCGAGTATAATTAGTAAAGGCGGATTCCAAAGACGTTCTTGCCGCTGAATGTTTCCCCAAGTTAATCCTCCCAACAAGGCAATTATGGCCGTTACTATCCACAGTCGCCAGTAGGATTCCCTGGGAAATCTGCCGGCAAAAAATAGCGGCAAGTTGGCTTCTAATACGCGCCATTGAGCTTTTGTTGTTGCCCAAACGATAATTCCTTTAATAGTTTGGAAGGCGATAATTAGGCAAACTACTGTCAGAATGCTGTTGTACCAGGTACTAAATAAATTTTTGCGCGCCCAATTCCAAGGGGTAGGCGATTCGGTGGCTGGGGGCGGTAATACAGGTATTGTTTCCATTTTATTTGTTGGTTATTAATTATTAATTATTAATTGCACTGGCTAAAATACCTAAAATTTTATTAACCTCGGTGAGGTAATACTCGGTCAAATCTATTTCAATTACTTGATTTTTTAATCGGAGAAATTTCCAGATAGTTCCGCTAGTGACAGCGCCATAAATTGCCGAAATATCGTTGCCTTCACGTTCATTAAATATTCTAGCGCCTAGCATTTCTGCTACGCACTGTCCCAATTCACTATTGAGATTTTCCGGTTTTGCTTCTACAATTATAATGACTGGTGCAACAACTAACAAAAGTCCTGATGAATTGCCAATTAGAAAATCGCAACTACCGTCTAAGCCTCTTTCGGAGTCAACATTAAAGTCAATACCGGAAAATAAGCTAATTCGATTTTGTAATTGTTCTCTAAGTTCAATTAAAATTGGTGCGGTAATCATTTCAGCGCGGGATTTCTGGGTATTACTTGCCAGACCTAACGGTACACTGCGCTTGAGAGTTTCGGCTAGTAGTTGGCTGCATTCTAAGTTGGGTTCTTTGCCAAACAAATCGGCGACTTCCGAATACTTTAATTCAAATGTTTTGACGGCGCCCTCTAAACTAAAATCACTGTACGCCATTTTTCTATTTCCTCTGATCGCCGTTGTAAAATTTCCAACATTAACTCTTTACCTTTCCTTGATTTGTACAGTTTTATTGTACCAATTCATGAACAGAGACACTATCAAACTAATTGTTAGGTATGTTACCATGATAATTAACATTGCTTCGATCGCCCTACCGGTCTGATTCAGCGTCGGAGAGCCCACCACAAAATAAACGTCGGGATAAGCAACCGCAACCGCTAAACTCGAATTCTTAGCTAAATTCAGATACTGACTGGTTAAAGGCGGTACAATCACCCGCAAAGCTTGCGGCAAAATTACCATCCGCATCATTGTTCCAGACTTCAGCCCTAAAGACTTTCCCGCTTCCCACTGGCCTTTCGATACTGACTGAATTCCGGCCCGGACAATTTCTGCAATGTAACTGCCAGTATACAAGCTGAGTCCTGTCACCAGGGCGGCAAATTCTGGAGTTAATTTTAATCCTCCTTCGAGTTGCAATGCTGGTGTCAGGCGCGGAACATCTAGGCGAAAAGGCAGATTTTTGGTGATAATCCAAGCTAAGATTGCACTCAGCCCGATCGCACCTACAGCCCAAAACAACTGTCTTCCCGGCTTAGCTTCTTCCAACATCACCCGCGCCCGCCACATCCACAGCCCCACCGCCGCCAAAACTCCGACTGTTAGCAAAATCAACCAAATTTCAAAACCCGGCAAAGCCACCGGGGTTGGTACAGCAATGCCGCGATTTGTCAAGTAAATCGGCCCGCGTAACTGCGGGTTGTCTTCCAGTTTTGGCAGGGAAATGAAAACTGCAAAATACCAGAAAAATAATTGCAGCAATAACGGGGTATTTCGCAAAATTTCCACATACAAACCCGCCAAACTCCGCAGCAGCCAATTGTCGGAAAGGCGGGCAATTCCTACAGTCAAACCCGCAACAGTTGCGAAAATAATCCCAAGACCCATTACCCGCAGCGAGTTGATTAAACCGACAAAATAAGCTTGTCTGTAACTGTTTTCGGGACTGTAGGGAATCACGCTTTCGCCGATGTCAAAGGATGCTTGAGAATTGAGAAAATCAAATCCAAATGCAATCCCTAGTTGCGAGTAATTGGCACTGAGATTGTCCGCGAGAATCGCGATCACAACTATTACTAAAATTAGGGCGATCGCCTGTCCGGCAATTTTCCAGAAGCGATCGTCCCGCAGCAGTTTTGATATATCTTTAAAATAGGGAAATTTCTGGGCTTTGCCCGGTTGAGGTTCTGGGTTCATAACTTAAATTATATTTGATAAATCTGCTGGCAAATCCAGGCGAGATTGAGCTTTGGTGGGTGATATCGTTTCCGGTTGCATCGGAATGATTTAACCGCAGAGGGCGCAGAGAACGCAGAGGGAGAGAATACAGAGATGAATTATTCCGATGCTACCGGATTTGATATGACTTGATAGTTACTCGATTGGCTATCGGGATTTTTCAAGTCACGCACTCTACATAGCTTTGGTGCGTGACTTGATAGTTACTCGATTGGCGATCGGGATTTTGACCGTCACGCACCCTACATAGCTTTACTAGCGGAACGGCGGCGAGTAAAGCAAACCGCCATCTTTCCAAAGTCTGTTTTGACCCCGTTCTAACTTGAGTGTACTTTTGGGGCCGAGGTTGCGATCGTACATTTCCCCGTAATTCCCCACTTTCTTCACAACGCGGACAGCGTAGTCGTTCGGAAGTCCGAAACCTTTACCTAAATCTCCTTCTGTTCCTAGCAAACGTTTGATGTTCGGGTCTGTAGTGCTTGCCACAATTTGGTCTACATTTCCTGAATTAATTCCCAAATCTTCAGCTTCAATCGCCGCAAAAACGATCCATCTCACCGCGTCAGCCCATTTAGGATCGCCGCTTTTCACCGCTGGGGCTAATGGTTCTTTTGACATCACGATCGGCAAAACAACATTATTATCGGGATTCGGCAGAGTTGTCCGCTTAGAAACAAGTTGCGATCGATCGGCAGTAACACCTTGACAGCGACCTTCTTGATAGGTAGCAAAGGTAGAATTCACATCTTCAAACACCACAGGAGTGTATTTAACTCCTATTTTTCGCATTTGGTCGGACAAATTTTGTTCCGTGCTCGTACCTGTCTGCACGCAGATAGATTTGCCCGCAAAATCTTTTAAACTTTTGATGCGGCTGTCTTTTTTGACCATGATGCTTTGAGAGTCATAAAAGATCACCGGGGCAAATTCCAGTCCGGTAGTGCTGTCGCGACTCGCTGTATAGGTGGTATTTCGGCTGAGAATGTCGATTTCTCCCGCCTGCAAAACTGTAAATCTATCTTTAGCGTTGAGTTTTCGGTACTCGACTTTTTCGGGATCGTCAAATATTGCTGCCGCCACAGCCCTGCACACATCCACATCCAGTCCCGAATATTTGCCTTTTTCGTCTACAAAGCTAAAACCCGGTAGTTCGCCGCTGACGCCGCAAATCAGTTTGCCGCGGCTGACAATTGTATCTATCCGGCTGGAACCTTGTTGCGAGTTGCCGCCCGCTGCAGTTGTTGCTGTTGTTTGTCCGGTTTGTGCCGATCGATCCCTACAAGACGCCAACGGTGCCACAAATAACACACTTGCTAGTAGCAGAAATCCCCATTTACGCATAGATTTTAATAGAACGCTTTCCTGACAATCCTACCTTGTAGCTGTCAGAACTGTGGCGATCGGCGATCTACACAGCCTCCGGTTTCAAATTAGCCCTTCTGCATCCGGTGCTGCACAGCGGCAACTGCCCTGACTACCCGCCTGTTTTTTTTGAGCAAGCTGGGAGCCCAAAGTTAGAAACCCGGTTTCTGGCTGGAGGTATGGTCGTCAAACCTCAGATTTATCCCTGAAACCCGGTTTCTTTTCTGCTATTTCTGCCCAGCGCGAGCGATCGTCGCCTTTCCCTGGAATATTAATCCGATTTGGATGGAATCGGCTCACAGTAGCTCTGGTGCGAGCCGCTGCTCAGCTAAATCGCGGATTAGGGACAGCCGAGACTGGATGTATTCGTCCAACAAATCTGCTTCTTTGCCATTGAGGGCAGAGTTCGTCTTTAACTGCTTCAGCAGCCACTGTACCAGGGTGGCATCGTCTAAATTGACTAAAAGAGTAGCTTGGGTGGTCTCAATTAATGACCAGAGTTGGCGTAACATGACTGGAGTCATAAAACCTCGTTGAGCGTAAATACGCACTTAATGGGCGGGGATAGCGAAAAGCAGGTCTTGGTGTCTCAAGCCGATAGACGAAAAGCACCCTCATAACCATCGGCTTAATGATTATTTTATATTTGACCACAATAACTTAAGACAGTAGTGTCACAAGTTACAACACACAAGATGTTATAAGAGTTCCCAATTCCTTCACATTGAGATAAACATCTTGATAAAACATTAAAAATCTTTACACGCGCTCGCTTGCGGGGGCTGCCAAGAGCTGTCAATCGATTTTAGATTTTAGATTTTAGATTTTAGATTTGAAGCATTGACTTGCGCGAGATAAATTCGGGGACTCCTTTATCGGATACAGGTTTTTTATTTCTGGACGGATGAATCACGTGGCGGGTATCCTGGATGCTTTCGATCCGGGATCGGGCTCCACGGGCCCGGTTCAAAAGAAAATTGATTGACTACTCGGTAGCCACAAACTTTTGAACCCCCGCCAGAATTATTTCTAATTCAGCGATGATTTTTGTAGCCCCCTCCAAATCATTAGATTCGGCCCGACTTTGAAGCCGATCTGCCAGATCGGGCATTAACCGCACCGCCGCCGTAGCGCTGACACCTTTAATTTGATGAGCGTGGCGGGCCAGTGTCTCCATATCTCCCGAGGCGATCGCCCCCTTAGCAGCTTCTAAATAACTACCAGTATCCACCACGAAAGTTTGCAGTATTTCCCGCTCAAACTCTAAATCAGCGCCCGAAATTTCGTGCAAACGTGCCATATCCACTACCGATTCGATATCTGGCTCAGAGTTTTGAAGTTCCTCGCCATTAAACTTGGGAGTTCCAATTTTTAGCTTGGCCGACCAATTATCTAGTACCGATTTTAACTTTTCGATCGCAATAGGTTTGCTAATATAATCGTCCATGCCCGCCGCCAGACACTTTTCCCGATCGCCCTTCAAAGCATTCGCAGTCATCGCAATCACCACCGTCTTTTGCATCTTCCCAGCAGCAACATCTGCAGCTTCCCGGCGGCGCAATTCCAGCGTTGCTTCGTAACCGTCCAAAATCGGCATCTGACAGTCCATCAACACAATGTCATACTTTTTCAGAGCAACCATAGATAGTGCCTCTGCACCGTTATTGGCGACATCCGCCGCGCATCCCAAAACTCTGAGTTGATTGAGACCAACTTTTTGATTGATAGGAGTATCTTCAACTAACAAAATCTTTAAACTTGCTAACTCCCGGTTGTCAATAGCTGAGGCTCGATTGGAGGTGGGATTTGCCAGCGGCTCATCAATCAGCGTCATTGGGGCGATCGCATTCGCCAAGCAATCAAATAGTCGGTGAGCCTTAACAGGTTTAGTTAAATACCCGCTAAAACCGCTATCTACCAAGCGTTTCGCCTCTCCAAGCTGAGTCATTGAAGTCAGCACCACCCACTTAGTCTGCTGCATTGCAGGCTCAGAAATCCTCAAGCGTTCGAGACTTCCCGCCACCATTTCCGGCAACTGAATATCAACCAAAACGATATCGTAAGGGGAATTAAGGCTGACAGCTTTGTACAGAGATGCGATCGTCATCCAACCGTTCTCAACCTCCTCAACCTCCATTCCCCACAAAACAGCCATTCTCACTAGCACTTTTCGCACTGTCGGCTTGTCGCTGGCAACTAACATTTTTCGCCCCGCCAGCACCGTTTCAAAATTCACGTCACACGCTGTCCCGACAGCAGTTAAATTTTCCGTAACTGTCGGCACAGTAAACCAAAAAGTCGAGCCTTGGCCAGGGGTACTTTCCACACCGATTTGCCCACCCATTAACTCCACCAACTCCTTAGAAATAGCCAACCCCAAACCTGTGCCACCGTATTTTCTTGTCGTAGAAGCATCAACTTGAGTAAAAGATTGAAACAGCTTTTTTTTGTCTTCGGGAGCAATCCCAATTCCTGTATCTGTCACTTTAAATAGCAGGAGCATAGAGTCATTGTTTTCTATTTTTAACGGTTCGATACTCTCTAAAATTTTCTGATTGTCGCTAGCTGCCAACAACCCAGGATTACTAGCATTAGCCACCTCAATTACCACTTCTCCTGCTTCTGTAAACTTAATAGCATTGTTGATTAAATTAGTGAGTATTTGCCGCAACCGTGCTGCATCACCTTTAATTTGCAGCGGCACGTCGCTGTCAATCAGCGCCACCACTTCTAGACCTTTTTCTTGTGCGGGAGTTGCCAACAAATCCAGCACTTCATTCATACAGATACTGAGGTTAAATTCGATTGTTTCTAAGCGCATTTCTCCAGCTTCCAGTTTGGAGAGATCCAGAATATCGTTAATGATGGAGAGTAAATTTTGGCCGCTGAGTTTCAGCGTCTGTACAAAGTCAATCTGTTCGGGAGTAAGATTCGTTTTCAGCAGCAAATCAGTCATCCCCATCACTCCATTCATCGGAGTGCGGATTTCGTGACTCATATTTGCTAAAAATAGCGACTTCATTCGAGACGCTTCTAGGGCCGCTTCTCGGGCCTGCTGCGCTTGTTCAAAAAGAGTAGATTGCTGAATGGCGATCGCCAACTGCACGCTCAACCTTCCCAGCAAATCCATCTCAGAATCAGTCCAAACACGCGGAGCGCTGCACTGATGGGCAATCAGCAATCCCCACAACCGATTTTGACTCGTTTCCAAACTCCTTTCCGGCCGTTCAATTCGAGTTTCCGGCGAATATTCTGCTGCCAACCCCTGACTATCATCGCCTATAAAAATTGGTACAACTAAATTAGCCCTTACCTGCAAACTAGCAAGTAAATCTCGGTGTTCCTCGCTCAATTTGGCCGTATAAATATCTGCCATTGCTTGAATTGTTCCTGGACTGTACAGCCATACAAAACTTTCCCCAAAGGATGTTCTTTGAACTTTTCTGCCCAGCAGGGGCATCCAATCATCCCCTACAGATTCCACAACAACAACCGCTGTTTCCTCGGAATCAAAACGATAAATTACCGTGCGGTCAGTTGCCAGCAACTGCCGCACTTCTTGTACAGCAGTGCTCAGAGTTTGAGTGAGGTTGAGAGACTGGCGGACTCGCTGGGCGATCGCCGAAACCAGCCGTTCTTGTTCTGCTTGTTCCTGCAGCATTCTCTCAGCTTGCTTGCGTTCGGTGACATCGCGAATTACCGCAGCAAAGCACAGCGGTTCGGTGGTTTGAGGGTGCTTGACCAGAAAAGCATTCATCACAACATCAATGGGTTGTCCGGTGGCCAAGTGCTGCATTTGACCTTCGCCTTGCCACTGGCCATGACTGATAATTGTTGGTAAAATCTCTTGACTGAATTTCTGTTGAAAATAGGGCCCAATATAATCCCATATCTCCGTATAAAGCACGGGCGAAAGATTCTCTACACCCACCAGTTTTCGTCCGGCTTCGTTGACAAACAGCGTTTGGCCTTTTAGGGTAGCCATACCGATAAAATCGCTGCTGTTTTCAATCAGCGACACAAATTTTTGCCGTTCTTCTTCTCCTTTTTTGCGTTCGGTAATGTCGCGCTTGACGCAGACATGACAAATTACATCGTCGGCGTTGTTAATCACAGAGTATGCCGCAACGTCGATCGCCAGCGTCTGGCCTTTTTTAGTGCAGTTAGTAATCTCGCCCCGAAAACTTCCAGTTTTCGCTAAACTTTGGGCAATTGCCAAAAAGCGATCTCCCGCAACCAGCGGCGAAGCTTCTGCTTCTAATTCCGCGTCTGTGTATCCTAGAAGCGTTTGGTGAGCAAGATTTTGTTCGAGGAAAAACCCGTCAGCATCAATAATGACGATCGCATCGTTGGAGTTTAAAAATATTTCTCGGTAAAGTTTTAGTTTTTCCTCAGCTCGCTTGCGTTCGGTGATGTCTCTTTTGACACTTACATAACAAACTACATCCCCAGCATCATTGAGAACCGCAAAAGCCGAAACCTCGACCTCAACTGTTCCTTCTTGCACAGCCTTAATACAGGTCATTTCGCCTCGGTAACTTCCAGTTTCTACCAAGGTTTGCATTACCGAGGCAAATGCCTGTTCTCCCATGTGAGTTACCGGGGTTTTTCCCCACAATTTAGACGAACTGTAACCCAGCAAAGCCGTGTGAGCTTGATTTGTTTCTAAGTAATAGCCTTGGGGGTCTAAGATCGCGATCGCATCGTTGGATTTCAAAAAGATTTGTTGATAAAGTTGCAGCTTCAATTCAGCTTGTTTCCGGGCGCTAATATCCGTGAACAAGCCGTAGTAAACTATCTCCCCCGATGCTTGAAATTCTGGCTGGGAAGCTCCTTGCACCCATTTAAGTTTTCCCGACGGAGTGACAATTCTTCCTTCCCACCGCCAAGGCTGCAAATTTTCAGCAGAAAGCGTCACCGAGTTGAGAAAATCATCTCGATCTTCGGGATGAATCATGTCAACAATTACATTAAAATCCTGCTGAGCCGCCTCTGGTTCTATTTCATACAATTCTCGGCAGCCCGCGCTCACAAACGAGAAGGCCATTGAGCCGTCTGGATTCAAGTCAATTTGATATACCGTACCCGGTACGCTAGCAGTAATTTTTTGCAGTTTGGCTTGGCTTTGATTCCTGGCTTCATCTGTGGCCTGCAATTGACCAATCTCTCTAGAAAAACCCAAAACGCCAAATATATTACCATCTGCATCGCACAGTGGCACTTTTTGCGTGTCAAAGATGTGCTGTTTGCCACCTTCAAAGACGATCGCCTGGTAGGGATTGCGAACCCTCTCCCCAGCCAGCACAGCGCGATCGTCCTCGCGGATGCCCCTAATTTTGCCGTTGCGATCGCCAAATACGAATTCGGCACAAAACCCTAATTCAATATCATCTTTGCCGATAATTTCCTCAACATTTTTCCCCAAATATTCAGCAAAACTTGGATTTACAAAAATGTATCTAAAATTTCTATCTTTCGCAAAAACTCTGTCCGGGGCCTCGTCCCTTACAGCCCGCAACAATAGTTCTTGACTTTCGGCATCCAGAGCAAAATTATTTTTAAGTTTATCCTTGACACTGGTCGTTTTAGCTGCTAAAATACTTAACTGTTTTGCACAAATTTGAGCGACTGTGTGGAGCAAACAAAGGTGTTCCAAATTAAAAGCAGTTGCCGGCTCTGCACCAATGAAAAATACTCCCAACAATTCTTCACTTTCATCCGGGTTGGCTGGTGCCATCAAGACCGACTGAAACTCAGCAATTGGTGGCGGAGCGATGTTGTGCGCCCAGTCCCGATTGCCGGCTTGCCATTCAGCGCGAGCAGCTTGCAAGCGCTCTTCAATTTCGGCTTTGGCGCTAGCAGTTAAGGGCTGTGAGTGTTCCAGGTATAGTCGATCGTCCGGTGGCGTCAAAATTGCGATCGCCGCGCCAGGAAGGAGGCGATCGAGATGTGTCAGACACGCAGACCAAATTTCATCAGCGCCAGCCGCGAGTTGTATTTTCTCCGTAAGTTCGTTGAGAACTTGCAGTTCCAAGGTACGCTGGCGGACTTTCGCTTTGAGGCTGGCGGCTAGGATTTGCATAGTGCTCACCACACTGGTTTGCTTATATTATAATTATTGATTTTCAAATTTTTGTAAACAATCATCTTAAAATATATCTGACGAAAAGACAACGGTTTTATATTTAAATTACCTTCAACCGATAAAATAAAGCGTGCGATCGGGAGCAAATCGGCACCGCAAAGCACCAGGTTCGCTCCCGAAGCGAGATTAAACGGCGAAATTATCCCATTAAAATCACGTTATCGATGACGTGAATGACGCCGTTATCAGCTTCGATATCCGCAGCGACAACAGTAGCATTTTTCACCTCAAAACCGTCAGAACAATCAATTTTAATCGGCGAACCTTCCAAGGAAGTAACAAAACCGAGTTTTGCCAAATCCGCCTTCATAAACTTCCCCGATACGACGTGAAACATCAAAATCCTGGTCAGTTGGGGAACGTTCTGCACTAAGGTTGTGATAGTTCCCGGCGGCAATTTCGCAAAAGCATCGTCAGTGGGTGCAAAGACAGTAAAAGGGCCCGGACTTTTGAGCGCGTCTACTAAATTAGCTACTTGCACCGCCGTTACCAGGGTTTGAAACGAACCCGCACCTACGGCAATATCAACAATATCAGGCATTGTGTTTTACCTCATCTGGGAAAAAAGTTCTATTAAGTATCGTAAACTGAGGCGGGCAACAATACCTACTGTCTTTTTTGAAAAATTGGTAATTCTTTTGTAGTGAGGACTTCAATCCTCAGATTTTGATGAGGACTTCAGTCCTCACTACAAACCTAATAATATAGGACTTACGCATGGGGGCCCAGAAACCGGGTTTTTTACGAAAAGACGCGTTAACACCCGCAGATTAGGTAAAAAACCTAGTTTCTAGGAGTCGGAGTGCGTAAGTCCTGTAATAGTTATTTTACCCGATATAATATTACTAACCGCTTGGCAATTTAACGGGGCGGTGCTTTTCAAGTGCTACAAGACTGCTGGCGATTGTGATACCAAAACCTCGGTTTCTAAATCTGCTACTTCAGCATTGAGGTTTTCTCCCTTGTGAATGCTAAAACTGCCGTACAAAATTGAAATTTCAAAAATGTCTGTAGTAATCACCGCAGGCTTGCGGTGTTCCGGCTCGCCCAAAGAAATCCCGAAAAATTCAGCTTCCTGTTCGCCAACTGCCTCTTCATCGTGTACAGTCCAACTGATATCGCGACAGTCTTTGAATTCCAGCATATAAGGCAATCTTTCTTCTGGATTGTAGACGCATTCAATTAATACTTCGTTTCCCCATAAAGATACGTTGACTTTTGTGATTAAAGATGTAAAACCACCCAATCCAAGCAAGTTATAGTCATCCTTCCAATCACTCATTTAATTTCTCTCCCCTATTGTGAGTCCCTGGAATTAAATTACCAAATTCGTCTCTCGTTCGCAATAAATTACCATCTCTATCGAGACGCAAACCTTTGTTGATATTTCTTCCATCTGAGCCATATTTTGGTGCAGGCGTTCTAATCACTTCACCGTTAGGACGGATCATTAGTGTTGACTTATCAAAAAATTTATATGCAACATAACCATCTCTAGTAGTTCTGATTTCTGCACCCAGTCCGCGCAAAAAGTCATCGACTTCTTGGCGAGTCATCCCGGTTAAGTCTCCAAACTCAGATGCAATTCCATTTCCTCCAACTCCCTGACTCGGCACAGAACTCTCCTCGTCAACCATTGCCTTTTCGAGTTTAGCACAGTTGGATAAGGGGATGAAGCAGAAATTCCCAATGGCCAATAATCAATAAAAAAAAAATAGGGGCACACTGCGCCCCCTATTAATCAACTAACTAAACTGGCAAACAATTATTGACCGCCGATTTGAACTTTAACCACGCGGTTCTTTTCCGCTTCCGCTTTGGGCAAATTCAGGTGCAAAACTCCATTTTTGTACTCAGCTTCTACGCTGTCATTTTGAACCCGTGCGGGTAGGGGAATCACCCGGCGGAAGGAACCGTAACGGAACTCAGAGCGAGTCATGCCTTTCTCTTCACTCTTAGTTTCCAGACGGCGTTCGCCACTGATAGCAACAGCTTCTGCGGTTACTTGTACGTCCAAATCCTTAGCTTCCATGCCCGGAACTTCTAATTTAAGGTGGATGGCTTCAGGAGTTTCATCGAGTTCGGCGGGGGGTACAAAAGCAACACCGTTAGATGCGCGATCGGTTGCCGGTGTCAAGCTATCAAACAACCGATTCATTTCTCGCTGCAAGGAGTCCATTTCCCGCAAAGGTTCCCAACGAATAAGTGCCATAACTAATACCTCGACTATCTGAAGTTTGTAGGGTTGAGAAACACTTGACTCAACTTGTATTTAATATATTCCAGCTCCCGAAACTGGGGAATTCGGTTTTCCGCAAAAAGAGCGATCGCATTTCCGAACATTCGCGATCGGTATTGTAAAATCATCCCAGGTACGGGTATCCGATCCAACCCGAACCCAGCAACTTTAGATTTTAGATTCGAGCGAGGAATTGCCATCTAAAATCTAAAATCGAAGGTTCGATTAACTCCACCGCGAATGCTGATAAGAAGCGTAGGTATCAAACAAAGCACCCACCAAACTAAATGTTAGACCGATCACCAAAAAACCCTGGAGGGGACAGCCGCTGCCGAAAGTAGCTAAGAACTGCAAAATCAGGTCTTCTCCAGAACGACCAACTCCTTGGAGAGCAGGCACGAAGCCAATCAGCGAAAAGCTAGTCAATCCCGCGCCGATTAACAATAAGGGGGCGACAAAGCTCAACAGGCCCGTCAGCAGTAGAGAGCGAAGAAAATTGGGAAAAATGCTCATAAGAGTCAGTAAATTCAGCTAAACTGCCGAAAGGTACAAGCAAACAAAACTTGTCCTTTTCTACGATAGGCAGCGATCGCCCTCAGTGGCCGGTTCTGTCAGAAATCTTAAATGTTAGAGAAAAAACTTGTTTAAGATTTGTAGATAGATTTCATTTTTGGCAGTTGTTCTACACTCGAAATCCTCTTGAGCACCACTACATCTTCGAGCCTCAGTTTGTGGAGTCAGCGGTTGCTGGCAGCAGCTTTATTGGGCGGCCAAGTCATGCTGCACTTGCTGAAGGGCAAAATTCACCGCCGCAACACCATCGACCAAATGGCAGCAGTCGGCCCGGAATCTCTGCTGATTGCTTTGCTGACTGCGGGTTTTGTCGGCATGGTATTTACTATTCAGGTAGCGAGGGAGTTTATTAACCTCGGTGCCGGCAATGTCGTAGGTGGCGTTTTGGCTTTGTCTTTGACTCGCGAGCTCGGCCCCGTCTTAACAGCGGTAATCGTGACGGGACGGGTAGGTTCGGCTTTTGCGGCGGAAATCGGCACGATGCAGGTAACAGAACAGATAGATGCCCTGCTGATGCTCAAAACAGACCCGATCGACTATTTAGTAATTCCCCGCGTCATTGCTTGCTGCTTGATGCTGCCAATTTTAACCATCATGTGTCTCGTCACCGGCATCCTCGGTGGACTGCTGATTGCTACGACAATGTACGGCATCTCTCAAAGCGTGTTTTTAGAATCAGTCCGCAATTTCCTGAGTCTGTGGGATATTTGCAGCGCGGCAATTAAGGCTTTTGTGTTCGGTGGTTTGATTGCTGTAATCGGCACTAGCTGGGGTTTGACCACCACCGGCGGGGCAAAAGGCGTCGGTCAATCGACTACCACAGCGGTGGTGACGGCTTTGCTGGCTATTTTTATTTTTAACTTTTTGATGACTTGGCTGATGTTTCAGGGGACGGGCTCTAGCGTACTCAAAGGCTTGTAAGCTAAGAAACGGATAAAATATGAATAATTGGCAACATTAGTTTACTACCCTTGATTTAAAACCGTGACTACAACTGCCTCTTCGACTGCGCCGAAAAGTACGATCGAACTCGCCCCGAGTTATGCCATTCCCCTAGTCCTGGTACTGGCGGGCCTACCGCTGCTATTCGTGCAGAAGTGGGTGAGTTTGCCACTTTCGCTGTTCGGCTTGTTTCTGATGTACCAAGCCGCCACCATCCGGCTGCAATTTACCCCAACCGATTTGGACATTTATCGATCGTCCAACTTAATCCGCCGCTTTCCTTACCGAGAATGGCAAAATTGGCGGATATTTTGGCCCGCGGTGCCGATTTTGTTCTATTTCAAAGAAATTAACAGCATTCACTTTCTGCCGGTTCTGTTCGATCGTAAAATGCTACAGACCTGCTTAGAACAGCGCTGTCCCCGTCAAGACTAAAAAAGTTGTTAATTTTTAATTTTTAACTTTTCCGTGCCCACGCCGAACAAAATTTCCCATGAATTCAGACGAATCTCCAACCCAAGAACCGCAACCACAACCAGCCGCCCCAAGCGGTGACGGCGAAGTCGATTTACCCGTGAATGAGACGGAGTACCAAGTTCTATCTCAAACACGTGATTTGTGGATCGACGAAAATGAACTGCCAGCCCAACTCCCGGCAGAAACAGACCCGCCGCTGGACGAGGAAGATGCCGAAATCGCCCAATTCGTGGACGAAGCAGGCGCACTCGCCCAAATTGGGCCCAACACCGACGATGGCGAATCAGAAAGTCCGATCGCTCAAATCGAGCCTCCCACAGACTCCCAGCCAACAGCAACCCCAGAAACGGTAACGCACATCCCAGAAAATGTTACCGAACAGTTGGCCCTGAGAGTCAAAGAATTGCAGCAGCAAGAACAAGCTTTGACTGAAAAAATTGCCGCCTTGGAAGCCGACAAAGCCAATGCTATAGAAGAGTTGGGCGCGGCTCAAGCATCGATCGGGCGTTTGGTACAAGACGGCTTGATTCAACTAGATCAGCGCAAACAAGCGCTACAAATCGAAGTAGAAAAACTCGAACGCCGACGCGATCGAATTCAGAAGGAAATGCGAACCACTTTTGCCGGCGTTTCCCAAGATTTAGCAATTCGAGTCCAAGGTTTCAAAGACTATCTAGTAGGCAGTTTGCAGGATTTGGCCGCTACCGCCGAACTCTTAGATTTGACACCGCCAGTGCAAGAGACACCACAGCGAACTGCTGCTGAGGAGTCTCAATCCTCAGCACCGGTAAATCCCAAATTTGCCGAACAGGGATTTCAAGAACAAGCCAAACAAATTCGCCGCACCCTCGATCAATACCGCACTGTCCCCGACTACTACGGCCCGCCTTGGCAACTCCGCCGCACTTTTGAACCCATCCACGCGGAACGAGTTTCTAACTGGTTTTTCACCCAAGGAGGAAGGGGTGCTTTGCGGACTATGGGTTCGCGCTTGCAAAATATCTTGATTACTTCGACAATTATTTCTGTACTCAGAAGCGTCTACGGCGGACGGGTGCGGACTTTGGTGCTCGCCAACAGTCCCGAACGTTTGGGAGAGTGGCGCCGGGGTTTGCAGGACTGTTTGGGCATTACTCGCAGCGATTTTGGCCCGGAAAGGGGGATTATTATGTTTGAGTCTGCGGAGGCTTTGGCTCAAAAAGCCGATCGACTGGTGAAAGATGGTAAATTGCCACTAATTGTCATTGATGAAACTGAGGATTTAATTAGTTTGTCAATCCTGCAATTTCCGTTATGGCTGGCCTTTGCTGCCGATCCGCAAACTTTGACGACTGCTAAGGATTTTTGATTGGGTAATTTGTAATTGGTAATTGGTAATTAGTAATTGCTAATTGCTAATTGCTAATTATGATAGGAGAAAGGTTGTAAATTTTAAAAGTACACGAAATCTCAAATTAAAAAATGGCTAGCTGGATAATTTTAAATGGCGCATTGCTAATAGCAGCTTATCTGCTGGGATCGATTCCTACTGGGTACGCCTTGGGGAAATGGATGCTAGGAATTGATATTCGAGAGGTTGGTTCGGGTTCGACTGGTGCGACTAACGTACTGAGGACTTTGGGGAAGTGGCCGGGGTTGGGGGTTTTGTTGGTTGATGTGTTGAAGGGGGTAAGTGCGATCGTCCTAATCCGCTACATTTACTCTCTCACTTTTACCAGCCAGCTAGCAACCGCCGCAGGTTTAGAAAATACTGCAACTCTCCTCCCTTGGATGGCAACTTTGGCGGGTTTATCGGCTGTTTTGGGCCACAGCAAATCAATCTGGCTGGGGTTTACCGGCGGTAAATCTGTGGCTACGAGTTTGGGAGTTTTGCTGGGTTTGTACTGGCCAGTTGGTTTGGGAACTTTCGGAATTTTCGGGATAGTATTTGCGGTATCGCGAATAGTTTCTTTAAGTTCGATTATCGGGGCAATTAGCGTTGCTGGATTGATGTTTGTTTTACATCAGCCGCTGGCTTATGTATTGTTTGGACTTGCGGGCGGGATATTTGTAATTGTGCGGCATCGGAGCAATATTCAGCGGTTGTTGAACGGTACGGAACCGAGGATTGGAGAGAAATTGGAAACAGCAGCTAGCGATTGACCGGTAGAATTGTTGTACCGCTGGTTGCAGATTACTATTTCTCTGTCCAATCTTCGATTTAAGCTTTTGTAGGAGGCGTTGCAGCGCATTATACAGCTTAGAATCCCTGAACCGAGATAATGCTGTTGAGAATGCTGTTTTGCAGTTGAGCAGGCGTTACAGCCTCCACAAAACCGATGAATTCTCCTGAATTCCTGAGTTTGATCGCAGTCCCTGAAGTCGCCGTCGATGTGGGTTTTAATTGATCGGGCGTGACAAAAGAAGCCGCTGCTTGCGGAACTTCAAACTGTAGTGTAATGAGTACATTTGGCAAATTTTCCAACACTATATCATTCACAGTCAAACCGTCTGCTAATCCAATTTTATCGAAAGCGGGTCTGAAACTTACAAGGATATCGGCATTATTGACATCTGTAACTCCGGGTTCTGCTTGGAGGACGTACAAGTTGCTGCCCCCGATTTTGATTGGATTATTTTCAGTGAAGCCTCCTAAAAAGTCTCGACCCAAACCTCCCACTAGAGTGTCATTTCCGTTACCGCTAGCTAAAAAGTCATTGCCTTTACCGCCCACTAAAACATCATTTCCACTTTCACCCAGAATAAAATCTCCATCTTGACCGCCGTTGATAGAGTCATTTCCGTCCCCTCCCAATATTGCGTCTTTCCCTTTTCCCCCGGATAAAGAATCGTTGCCAAAAATCCCTCTGATAATATCTTCCCCCTCATTGCCAAAGATCAAATCGTTGGTTATTGCGCCATCGATTGTATCGTCACCTCCGAGGAGCAAAACTCCCCCAGAGGAAATTCCTCCACTTCCGATCCGTAAATCTATATATTCGGATGTATTGTCGCCAAAGAAGCGCGACGATCCTGATGGGTCTCTTTGTAAAGCCATAAAATATCTTCTCCGTAAAATCTCAGATGCCAAGATTATTAAATAAGCCAATCTCAAAGTCTATTCATAAATTCATAACTTTGAGTTCATAAAAGTCATAACTTTGAGTTCATAAAAGTCATATTTGTGGTACGATCGACACCAACGAGTGCAGCGATTCGAGGGGATAGAACAATTTATGTGTCTGAATCCAGGGGATATTCTGCGCGATCGCTACCGAATTATCGGTCAATTAGGGCAGGGAGGGTTTGCTAAAACCTATACGGCTAACGACGCTTTAGGCAGCCCCGAAAATCCCCTGTGCGTCGTCAAGGAAATTGAGCCTCCTGAATCTAACGATCCGCGGCTGTTGAAGGAAGCACAACAGCAATTTGAAAGAGAAGCTCAAACCCTGAAGTATCTCGATAAGTGTCCGCGCATTCCCAAGTTAATCGATCACTTTCTTGAACAGGGAAAATTTTACTTAATTCAAGAATACATCGAAGGAAATCCGCTGAACAAAGAGATCGGTTCAGGCAGGCAGTTTCAGGAGTCAGAAGTTATTGATTTATTGCAAGATATTTTGTCAGTTTTAGATTGCGTCCACTCTCAAGGTATTATTCACCGCGATCTGAAACCGTCAAACTTAATCCGGCGCCAGCTTGACGGCAAAATTGTGTTAATTGACTTTGGGGCAGTAAAAGCGATCGGCACTTTGGCGATCGAGAACGGTCAAATAACTCAAACTCGCGCGGTTGGTACAGACGGTTATATGCCAGCCGAACAGTGGAAAAATCAGCCCAGATTTAACAGCGATATCTATGCTGCGGGAATCATCGGCATTCAAGCGATCGCAGGGTTAGATATTGAAGACTTTTTTAATGATAAAAAAACTGGGGAACTCGTCTGGCACTACTCAACTGACGATCGCCCGATGGTACAAATTAGCGAGGATCTCAAAAAAATTTTAAATAAGATGGTGCGTTATCACTTTAACGATCGCTATCAATCTGTTGCTGAAGTGTTACAGGATTTGATCTCCCTAACAGCATGGCACTCACCTGCGCCGAAACGCAGGCTGTTTTCTCGATCGATCTTTGGCTTGTTGCCATTGGCAATCGCGGGAATAACAGCGGGACTGGCTGCCCCTATTTTTTTACGCACAATTACACCTAAAACTTGTCCTTTAATCCAGGGAGATGCTTTTAGTTGCGGCGAAGAAATTCTAGTAAAAACTTCTTCGCCTCGCTTAAAGCAAAGGGGAGTTGAGGAGTTTGCCAAATCTAATTATCAATCGGCTTTTAATTTATTTAAAAAATCTTGGAACGAAGAAGACAGCATCGATCCCGAAACTTTAATTTACATAAACAATGCTTTTTTAACAAGTAAAAATGCTGATTATTACACAATGGCTGTTGCCGTTCCCATCCTGACAAATCAGGATGGTTCTGTAATTAATGCAGATTCGGCCAAAGAACTTTTGCGCGGCGTTGCCCAAGCCCAAACCGAAGTTAATTTAGGATTAATCGCTGCTACTGAGAGTCATCAAAACTTTCCCGGTCAAAGCTTTCTCGAAGCCAAAGCTATTAACGGAAAAGGTCTGAGAGTCATCATTGCTGACGATGCGAATCTCAAAACAGAGGCCATTCAAACAGCAAATGCACTGGTTAAACAGCCGGATGTTTTAGGAGTAGTCGGTCACTATGCCAGCGAAATTACCCTATCAGCGGTAGATATTTATGACCAAAATAACCTCGTGCTGATTTCTCCCGGAAGCACAACGCAAGAACTGACAGAAAAGCATCGGAAAATTTTCTTTCGCACATCCTATTCGAGTCGGTTTGCATCTCAAACTTTAGCAAAGTATCTGCGGTCCGCAGGCAAAAATCAAGCGACAGTTTTATACAATCCCGGCAGTTCGTCTGGTTCTTATTTTACACAAGCTTTCAAACGGCAGTTTCAAGATGACAAAAAAGCAAAAATAGTCAGAATTCGCAACTTTGATTTATCCAAAAATGAATTCAACGCTCAAACAGCTTTAAATGAAATCCAGCGCCAAGGAGAAACCGCGATCGTGTTATCTCCAGACGGTCAAATTACTAATTCATTAAATAACGCGATCGCATTAGTTAAAGCCAACCGCGATCGCAATTGGATAGCCGGAATTTGGGTACTCTACAAGTGGAGAACTTTGGAAGCCGTATCTCAGTTAAAATCTTTTGAAAAACTAATCGTGTCTGTCCCCTGGCATCCCTTAAGCAGTGTTAATAAAAAATTTCCTCAACAGGCTCAAAAGCTGTGGGGAGGAACGGTAAATACCGATACAGCCTTAGCTTACGATGCAACTATTGCACTGATTAAGGCAATGGAAATGCAGCAGCAACCTAGCCGCAGAGGAATGCAAAAAACGCTTTCTCTTCCGAATTTTATTGTGGAAGGAGGAACAGGAACTATTCAGTTTGGAAAGAATGGCGATCGCAAAAATCCCCCCAGCGAATTGGTGCATATTGTCAAGTGTCGAAAAGAACAGTTTGGTGTAGCTTTTGTTCCCGTCAAATATCCGACGGCAAAAGCGGCAGGTTTAAAGTGCGATTGAACTCATTTGTGATAGTTTCTGTGCGTTATTCCTGACTTATTTGCCCAATTCTTGAGAACGCAAACAAGCTGCTTTCACTGCTTCGATCAGCGCAGAACGAAAGCCGTTACTCTCTAATTTAGCAATTCCCGCAATAGTTGTGCCGCCGGGACTTGTAACTTGATCTTTCAATTGTGCTGGGTGCATTCCCGTTTCTTGCATTAGCTTCGCCGTACCGAATACTGTTTGTAAAGCTAATTGAGAGGCGATCGCCCGTGGCAGTCCTGCACAAACTCCGCCATCTGTCAAGGCCTCTATCAAAATTGCTACATAACCAGGCCCGGAACCCGAAAGCCCTGTCACCGCATCCAGCATACTCTCAGGTACTTCTACCACTTCTCCCACGGCCTGAAAGATGCGCTTTACCAATTCTAAATCAGCCGGTTGAACAAGTTTTCCCGGAGCGATCGCGCTCATTCCCGCCCCTACTGTTGCTGGAGTATTCGGCATCACCCGCAGCACTCCCCGCCCGGGAAACGCCGGTTCTAGCTTGCTCAGTGGCACTCCTGCCAAAATCGACACTACCAGCGCTTCTGGCTGGGAATTAGCCGTTTCTCCATTATTTCCCTGTTTGCGATCGGCCGCCACAGCCAACTCCAAAGCTACCGTATCAAAAACTTGCGGTTTAATCGCCAAAAACAGCACTTCTGTAGCCGCAGCAACTTCTAGATTGCTGGCTGTTGTTCCAATCCCGTAGGTTTCAGTCAAAAATTGGCGGCGTTGAAGTTGTGGGTCGCTCACCAAGATTTCTGAAGGCAAATAAACTTTTTGTGCAATTAAGCGGGATAAGAGAGCTTCTCCCATTACCCCGCCGCCGATCGTACCAAATTTTATGTTAGTCATTAGTCATTAGTCATTAGTCATTAGTCATTAGTCATTAGTCTACAGTGCTACCTTGTAGGGTGCGTCGCCCGCAACAATCTACAAGTTTTATCGAACATCTCAAAGCGACGCACCTTACTATTTTATGCTAGTCATTAGTTATTAGTTGCCATTAGTTATCAGTCAACTGCCTTAGCTAAGAGTTAAGAACCCAGAACTAAGGAATACAAAATTCAGGATCTGGCTAGTTAAAAGCTTACTGGCTAATAACTAAAGACTAAAGACAGATGACTAATGACTAATAACTGCTGACTAATAACTACTGAGCGATGGGAGCTTGTTCTGCAGGCCAGACTGTGGGTGCAGGAGCAGCAGCACGAGGGCGTCCTTGAGCAGGAGGCACTTCGTGAACCACACCCGACTGAGTTCTCACCTGCACGCAGCTAGGCGTAAACAAGAAAATACTTTCGCCAATTCGCTCTTGATGACCGTCAAGGGCATAAGTACCGCCCGCCACAAAGTCCACAGCTCTTTGCGCTTGGTCTGGGTCCATCACCGTCAGGTTCAAAACCACAGACTTCCGTTCCTTAAGGGCTCGAATTGCTGCCGGCATCTCTTCAAAAGTGCGCGGCTCCATTACTACTACTTCCGAAATCCCGTTCATAGCTCCAGGCATTCCAATCACGTTATTCATTACTGACCCTACTCCCCCGGTTGGTGCAACGACATCCATACCTGTCGATCCTACTACTGACCGCTCTCGCATTCTACGATTTTGACGACGTTCTTCTTCGGCTGCTGCGACGGCAGCGGGGTTGGGTTCAGGCGCTTGGTAAAAGTTCTGATACCGCTCCCCTTCAGTTTCGTCGTATACGTCATCGTACTCAGGCTCATTGTTGATGCCTACAAAATCTCGCAGTTTAGAAAAAATATTCATGATTTACGCTCCTTCACGACTTTGCTGCCCCGACTATACTCGCGTTGCGCGTTAGTCGCGGGTGGCTGACTATTCTATATTTAACCCAAATTGTCTTTATCAGAAGATTTCAATTATTTATCCCCTCCTAGAGCCAAATAAGGTTTGTCCTAGCCGTACCATAGTAGCACCTGCTTGAATTGCCAAATGATAATCTCCCGACATCCCCATCGAGAGCTGGTGCATTTGAATGCAGGGCAAATTTTGCTGCTGGATTTTCTGTGCAAGTTCGCGGGTGCTGTTAAATAATTCTAGGATTTGGGAGTCATCTAATCCCAGCGGAGGAATTGTCATCAAACCTTGAATTTTGATATGCTGACATTTGTTGAGTTCGGGAAGGTCGGCAAGGAGTTCTGGAACGCTCCAGCCGTATTTGTCCGGGTCGGGCAACATTTTGACTTGCAGGCAGACTTGGGGAGAGCAGGACATTTCCCCCGCCAAGCGCGAAAGTCGCTGAGCGAGTTTTAAATTGTCGAGAGAGTGAATCCACTGGAAATGCTCTAGGGCCTTGGCAGCTTTGTTGGCTTGCAAGTGGCCGATCAAGTGCCAGTTGATATCCGGCAAATCTTGCAGTTGGCTTTGTTTTTCTGCAGTCTCTTGAACCTTACTCTCGCCAAAATCCCGGATACCGGCCTCGTATGCTTCGCGGATAGCATCAGTCGGTACCTGTTTGGTAACGGCAATTAACCGCACTGATTGGGGCAAGTGTTGGCGAATGCTGTTAATTCGAGAGGCTATGGTCATGGGTGCTCAACGCTCTTGACGGGAGGGAAGGAAAATTAAGACAGTTACCAATTACCAAATTACTGATTTTCGTTATTGAAATGTGCGCTGGTGAATGGTCTGCAATTGGTCGTACTCCTGATATTGACCGCTGCGACGCAGGGTTCGCAGGCGAATTTCGACCATGAGGCGAGCGTCGGAGCGGCTGATTGGTTCAAATCTCAGCCCGCCAGGGCCGTTTGTCACCAAAAAAAACAGGCGTTGGGCGTATAGGGTGGTAAATAATTCTTGGCTGTCTTCAACCTGGGATACCCTGAAGAGGAGGCCAAAGTTGGGATGATTCAGGTAAGTTTCGGTAGTCATTAACGCTCACAATCTATCAATTTTAGATTAAAGATTTCGATTTTAGATTTTAGTTTCGCTCGATCGCCCGACGGCGTTGTTTGACGGCGGGGTACAAAGGGCGATCGCCGTAGCCGTGCAATAGTCTCCGTCGTGGCTGAGGCTTAATTGCCACTGGCAATTTCCCCAAACAGAGGCTTGTGCTGCTGCGGTTCCGTGCAGTTGCACATTTGGAGCACCGTTTTCGGAGCGCCGAATTTCCACATCTGCATACCGTATTCCCCGCCATCCCGTGCCTAGAGCTTTGACAACGGCTTCTTTTGCTGCCCAGCGGCCCGCTAGCTGGTTGCAGGAAACTCGATTCATTTTACCTTTAATGCTGCTGTGTTGAGAATTTAGTTGCCCGCAATCCCTTTGTTCGGCGGGCGTGTAAACTTTTTCGAGGAAGCGATCGCCAAACCGGTCTAATGCGGCTTGAATGCGCGGAACATATACGATATCTGTCCCAAGATAGATGTTCAAGGTCTTGGTTCTCTAAATATTTGTCTCCATTACTTTAGCAGGACTGTCGCGCACCAGACAAAATTTACTCAAATGTCAATACGGTTCAGTTAAGGAAAATTGTAGCGAAAATGTTGGGTTTCGTTCCTCAACCCAACCTACGCACGATCGGTTTTTTTAGCACTAACCCAAGCGTATTGACTCAAATGTATGTCCGTGCTTCAAAGCCCGCTCGAATCTTTCCTTCCCAATTCTTCAATCTCAAATCTAATCAATCTAAAATCTAAAAACTAAAATATAAAATCGCAACATCTGTCCCAAGATAGATGTTCAAGGTATTGGTTCTCTAAATATTTGTCTCCATTACTTTAGCAGGACTGTCGCGTACCAGACAAAATTTACTCAAATGTAGGCCCGTGTTCCAAACCCCGATCGAATCAGTCATTCCCAATTCTTCAAAATTCTTCAATCTAAAATCTAAAATCTAAAATCTAAAATCTTAACTGTCCCACCCCCAAACAAAGCGGGCGCTCCAGAGGAGGAGCAAGCAGCCGAGGGCGATCCAGTCTCGGATTTTCAATTGCAACTGGTGCCATTCTACACGGTGTCGATCGGGACTGGTGAAGCCGCGAACTTTCATGGCGCTGGCTATTTGTTCAGCTCGCAAAAGCAAGTTTTCTAACAGCCGCTCAGCTATCATCAACCACACTTGAGCGGCGCTGCGAAATCCGAGTTTTTTCCAGTTTATCGCTCTGGTTCTGACCGATCGCACTAAATTTTGTATTTCTTCCAATACTAGGGGAATGAATCGCAAAGATAAAGTTAATGTTAAGGCTATTTCGGTAATAGGCCAGTTCAAGCGGCGCAAGGGCTGCATTAAGTTTTCAAGGGCGGCGGTAATTTCTTCGCTGGCTGTGGTGAGAAGGTAGAGGTTGGTGCTGTAAATTACTGTGAAAAATAGGGTGCTGACGTTGATAGCTAAATCTAGGGATTTGCGGGTGATTTTAATCGGGCCTTGTTTGAATACAACGTAACGGTAGTTTGTAGGTTGGGGGAGTTGATTTGGGCTTGGGGCTTTGGTATTGGGGATTGGGGAGTTTGAGCCTAAGTTAAAAGGTTTGTACCAGGGTTTTGGTTGGGGCGGGGGTGGAAGAGTTGCGGGCTGTTGGGAAAAGGTTAATTCGTCGGCGGGGATGCGGGGCTGGTGTTCTGCAGGGAGTCCGTCGGGGGCGATCGCGCTGAGGCAAAATAGTAATAGGCAGAATAGCAGCAGAAGTCCCATTTGCTGTTTCCACACGCGCCAGGGAATTGCTGCTGTTAGTGTCAGTACGATTAACATTCCTACTAGCATGAACCGCCAGATGGGATTGGCGAGTATGGGCGCAATCAGAAATGTCATCAACCAGGCTAGTTTTACGCGGGAGTCTAGCCGGTGAAGCCAGGTTACTGGTTGTTCTAGGTATAGTCCTATGGGGAGCGATCGAAGTAAGTCCATTTGGCGATTTTAGATTTTAGATTTTAGATTTTAGATTTTTTGATTGGGGATTTTTTGATTGATTGATTGGGGATTGTTTGATTGGGGATTGTTTGATTGACTGGGGATTGATTGGGGACTATTTGATTGATTGGGGATTGTTTTATTTCTTTGTTGATTTTAGGTTGGGAATTTTTGGGGAATTTGAGATTTTTTTATTTGCGGTTTGCTGCTGGGTTTTTAGCAATTAAAGTTTTGATGGAGGCAACTGTCATCGCTAAAATTTCATTCGTTTCTGACATAATACTCCTCAAATTAGTGGCATCTACTAATTTAGCTTCAACTATCAACTCCATCCAGTACAAAGATTCATCCGCTTCTTCTTCCACTATTCTGAGTTTGGCAATTAAGTCTGCTGTTGACCTAGCGCGACAAGCTGCTCGATAGTTAGCCCCTACAGAAGTTGCTGAACGAATTAACTGCTTGCCAATTACCTCGGAAACGGTATTTTTTGGCAGTGAACTTACTAGCTTAATAACTCTTAATGCTAGCTGCTTGGTTCTGTGTTTAAACTCTTGTTCATTCATCCGATATTTAGATTTTAGATGAAAAATTGGGCTGTAATTGGCAACAAATTATATCATCTAACAGCATCTTTTCTTCAATCTAAAATCCAAAATCTAAAATCGAAAATTACTTGACGCGCAGTGCTCTGTTTGTTGTGCTCATTTCGGTGGCACGAACTTTTTTGCCTCTCCAAAGTAGCCGCATTGGTGTACCGGTAAAGCCGAGGTGTTTGCGGAATTGGCTTTCCATGTAGCGGCGGTAATTTTCGGTGAAGCGTTTGGGATCGTTGACGAATAGGGCGATTGTCGGTGGCTGCGATCGCACTTGAGTACCGTAATAGATTTTGCCTTGTTTTCCTTGGCGGGTAACTGGGGCTGAGTGCCAGGTTGTGGCTTCTTCTATGACTTCGTTAATCACGGCGGTAGTGACGCGGCGCTTGTGTTCGTCGGAGGCTTTGTCTACTAATTCAATGATTTTTTCAACTCGCTGTCCACTCATGGCGCTAACAAAAATCATTTCTGCCCAGTCGAGGAAATAAAGTCGGGTTCTGACTTCTCTTTCGTACTCGTATATTGTGTCGGAGTCTTTTTCTACTGCGTCCCATTTGTTGACGACTATGATGCAGGCTCGACCTTCTTGGCTGATGCGATCGGCTAATTTTTGGTCTTGATCCGTAACGCCGTCAATTGCGTCAATTACTAACAGTATGACGTTGGCGCGGCGGATGGCTTTGAAAGCGCGGTTGATGCCGAAAAATTCTGCGCCGTATTCGACGTTTTTCTTTTTCCGAATTCCGGCGGTGTCGATCAGGCGGTAGGTTTTACCGTTCCGTTCTACTAAGGTGTCGATCGCGTCGCGGGTTGTGCCGGAAATCGGGCTGACTATGGCGCGGTTTTCTCCGAGAAATGCGTTTAACAAACTCGATTTGCCGACGTTGGGACGACCGATAATTGCTACTTTAATTTCCTCAACTTCTGGTAATACTTCCGTGGGAAGATAAGTAATTAATTTGTCAAGCAATTCGCCGGTGCCGTTGCCGTGAATGCCGGAAACTGGGAAAGGTTCTCCGAGCCCCAATTGCCAAAAGTCTGCTGCTTGGGTGAGTCCTGTATTTTCGGATTCGCATTTGTTGACTGCGAGAATGACTGGGACTTTTTGCAGTCTCAGCCAAGATGCGATCGATTCGTCGCCGCCGGTGAGCCCGGTTTTTCCGTCAACTACGAAAATGGCTGCGCTGGCTTCTGCGAGGGCCGCCATTGCTTGTTCGCGAATTAAAGGCAGAAATTCTGTCTCGTCGTCGAATACTAGCCCGCCGGTGTCTACGACTTGATATTCCCGATCGCCCCAGTATGCTGGTCTGTAAGTGCGATCGCGCGTGATTCCCGGTTCGTCGTGGACGATCGCGTCTTGGGTGTTGGCTAAACGGTTGACGAGCGTCGATTTGCCTACATTGGGGCGTCCAATAATAGCAACTATAGGTAGAGACATAAAAGTAGCAGCAATTAGGCTGCGCCGTGATTTTGAGGTTTAGCCTTTTATTGTAAGCGAAACTGGCTGAGATTGTATGCGATCGGGCTGCATCGTGTATTATACGCCCTCCGGGGCTGTGCTGCCCGCGCCGCGAACTCATGGCGACCTCTGGAAACGAGATAAAGAAGGCTCGGACTGTTAATCTGGATTACCAGAGCCTGGTAACGATAAATGCTTGCTGCACCTTCTCTAAAAATTGCTAAATGGAACGACTTATTTCTGTATTCGGGTTAGCTGTTTTTGTCGGTTTGTCCTACGTCTTTTCAGTCGATCGGCGCGCTGTCAAATGGCCGCCCGTATTGTGGGGAATTGCTTTACAGCTAATTTTTGCTATTTTGATTCTCAAAACTGCTCCTGGTTTGGCTGTCTTTAAATTTTTGGGAGATATGGTGACGCAGTTTCTCAATTTTTCTGATGCGGGAGCAAAGTTTATATTTGGAGACAATTTTGCCGAACACTTTATCGCTTTCAAAGTGCTGCCGAATATCATTTTTTTCTCTTCGTTTATCACCATACTTTATCACTACGGCATTTTGCAGCGAGTTGTGCAAGGAGTGGCATGGTTGATGATTAAAACCATGAAAACTTCGGGCGCAGAAACGCTTTCTTGTGCTGCGAATATCTTTATCGGGCAAACGGAAGCTCCTTTGTTAATTAAACCTTATTTTGCGGCGATGACGCTCTCGGAACTCCATGCTGTCATGACGGGAGGATTTGCCACAATTGCCGGCGGAGTCATGGCAGCTTATATTTCTTTTGGAGTACCGGCTCAACATTTAATTGCGGCGTCGGTGATGTCTGCACCAGCAGCTTTGGCTATTTCTAAATTGCTGTACCCAGAAACTGAAAAGTCGCTGACTGCTGGGGAGGTGGAGGTGAAGGTGGAACAGGTTTATGCTAATGCGGTGGATGCGGCGGCTTCGGGTGCTAGCGACGGGTTGAAGTTAGCGGCGAATGTGGCTGCTATGCTGATTGCTTTTTTGGGTTTGTTGGCTTTTTTTAATGCGCTTTTGGGGTGGTTTGGAGGGCTAATTAGTTTGCCTCAGTTGTCGCTAGAATTAATTTTTGCTTATTTGATGGCTCCGGTTGCTTGGCTGATGGGGGTGCCTTGGGCTGATTGTGCAGAGGTGGGGATTGTTTTGGGAAAAAAAACGATTTTGAATGAGTTTATTGCTTATTTAGATTTGATGGAATTGGTGAAACAACAGGCGATTTCTGAACGATCGCAAATTATCTCGACTTATGCTTTGTGCGGGTTTTCTAACATTGGTTCGATCGGGATTCAGATTGGGGGAATTGGCGCGATGGCCCCGCAGCGGCAAGGCGATTTGGCGAGGTTGGGCGTGAGGGCGATGATTGCTGGCTCTGTGGCTTGTTTTATGACTGCTTGTATCGCGGGGATGCTGATTTGAAAGTTTTGAGTTTTTAGTTAAGCTGTGCGGTGCTTATGGTGCACCTTACATTAACTCCAGTAAATCTTATTAAATAAAAGTTAAAAAACCCACAAAATTCTTTGATGGGTGGTATTACTTTGATGATTGGCGAGGCAGGACATGGAATTTTAGCGATCGGCTATTATTGAAAACAAGCAGGAGTTTAGTTTTTGACGAAAGCTTAAAACAGCAGCTTAAAAATGGAAACTAAATTTCCCTCAAAGCTCAACACATTAGGTGGTAATATGGCTGTTCTGCAACTAGAAGACGGTAGAACATATACGGATATCCGGGCGATCGCCAGTCAACTGGCAGTTTTAAATATTGAGATCGATTCCCTGCCCGCCAACGAAAATCCGGCGTTTCAAGAACTGCTAGTTCAAGACATTCTCAATGTAACAGAAAAACAGCAGATTCTCGCAGCCTATAATAGCGAGTTTGAACAGTTTAAGCGCGCCAGCGGATATCGGTGGTGCGACTTAAAAGTGCTGCATCCAGGTTCGCAGCAGATTTACGCGCTGATGACTCAAAGCGATCGCACTCACACCCACACAGATGCAGAAGTTCTTCACATTTTAGCTGGGGAATGCGTTTTTGGGTTTGTGTATTCTAACGGCTCTCAGGTACAATTAATGCTGCAAGCTGAAGAATACATTAAAGTGCCTGCCAATACCGAACATTGGTTTTATCTCACTCCCTCGCTCTACTTGAAAGCCTTGCAGTATTACACCACTGCTCAAGGCTGGGTTCCTCAGTATACTAACCGGAAACTAAAAATTAAAAACTAAATGTAGGGTGCGCTTCGGCGCACCTTCCTTTATCAAAATAGGCGATTGAAATGGCGACAATACAAACAAAGTCTCTCTCTAAAAGACGAAGATTAAATGCTTTCTACTTCATTAGGTGCGGCCATTTCAATTTCTTCGCAACGCTGCAAAAGCGCTTCTATTTCCTGAGCTAAAAAAATTACTTCCGGCCAAGAAGAACCGTTGATTAAATCTTGAGCGTGAGCTAATTTGTTTCTCAATGCCTCTGCTGACTTTAAAAAACGCTCCCCGTAGCGTTTGGATTTGAGCCCCAGCCGATCGACTATTTCAGCCGAACTCAGGATTAAATCTCGCTTGTCGCAGAATTGCAGGTAATCGATTAAGTCAATTGCTTCATTTCGCGATCGCCCCAATTCCCACAGGTTTTTTGCCGCTAAAATGCGATCGCCCTTCAGGAATTTCTGCCAAGAATCTTGGGGAAAGTAAATCCGCACGATCCGCAATAAATTCATTTCGAGAAGTGTCACCAATCCAAACAGCAGCATCCGCACCGGTGCTTTTTGTAAATCGCCACAGGTAACGATCCCGTCGATCCTGTTGCTTTCTAATACAAATAATCTGGGTTTTTCTCGCAGCAGCGGCAGCAATTCCATCAAAGGAGTCGAAGCGGCAATTAATTGTGAGGGGTGAAAAATTTGCTGGTAGTCGCTGCACTTACCTGTCTTTAAGTGCGATCGTTCCACATAGCCGCAAACCGTGCCGTTTTCTTCAATACCGAGCACGTCAAAATCGCGGGCCTCCATCCACGATCGCAATTTGGCTGCGTCTTCGCAAGCGGGGACAGCTTTGAGCGGTTCCGCGAGGTATTTCACTGTAATGCTGTCTTTGAATAAATCCCGCAAGTCGGCGGAACTAGATTTTAAATGTTTCATCAGAAAATTGGGTAGAAACCTCGTCCTTTTAGGACGGCTTTATATTACAATATAATTGGTCAACGACCCACCCGAGACGATGGATCAAACAGCCTATACGAGCGAAGTTCAGCCCGAGGTGCTGGCGGCGAAGCAAAATCGGTAGACCGGGATGCATAGGATAGGGCAATGGTAAACATCCCTAGAATCAAAACAGGAGAAGAATTCCGTTTGGTATTCGATACGTAAAAACCGCTTTCTCTTGCGGGGTTAGTGCGCGAGAGCGAACATAAGACCAAATCTCTTTTAGGGTGGAGGCAGTTGCGAAGAAGCAGAAATTCAAATCGTGAGGTTTGGGAATCCCCGTCCGCGACGGTCGGGGTGGATGTCAAGTTCGATTTCTATAAATTATGGTAACAATGAGTACCCCCCACATCCCGACGGGGGATTAAACCCCGTCTCACAGACCAAGCCGATTAAGACTCACCTCTTGCAGCATTCTCAAAAACGGGCAAGATGCCCGTTCCACAAGAGATTAATTTTCTTGTGGAACAGGCCGAAAAGCCTGTTCCTAAAAGGATTATTGACAATGGTGCAATATCTAAGTTGCAATCAACAATTCTACTGCTGCTGATCTGCTGGAAAAGCACCTGCTTTCACCGCCACAGTAACAGGTTGTCCGCCACGGCTCAATTCAAGCTGCAGATCGCTGCCCACTGTACTTTTCTCGACAATTTGCTGTACGCTGCCAGCATCAGTTACTTCTGTACCGTTGATTTTCTTGATCACATCGGCAAGGCGAACTCCCGCTTGTGCCGCCGGAGAATTTTTCGCAACTCCCAAAACTAACACGCCTTTATCTTCAGTCAGCCTCAATTTTGTGTTGGGATTTTGATTAAATTCTCTCTTGATTTCGGGAGTAATGCTCAACATCCGAACGCCGAGATAAGGATGTTCGGCTTTTCCTACTGTTACTAATTGGTCGGCAATTTGTTGTGCTCGATCGATCGGAATAGCAAAACCCAATCCTTGAGCGCCTTGAATAATCGCCGTATTCATGCCGATAACTTGACCGCGCTGGTTCAGCAGCGGGCCGCCAGAATTGCCAGGATTGATCGCAGCATCGGTTTGAATAAAGCTGACGCGCTTGTCGGGAACGCCGACATCGGCGCTAGAACGGCCTGTAGCGCTAATAATTCCCACAGTCACAGTATTGTCCAAACCGAGGGGATTGCCGATCGCGATCGCCCATTCTCCCGGCTGTAACTCTTCAGATTTGCCCAAACTCACCACAGGCAAATTGTTAGCTTCTATTTTAACAACAGCCACATCAGTAACTGTATCTACCCCTAAAACTTTACCGACAAATTCGCGGCCATCCTTCAGTTTTACCGTCACCGTATCCGCCCCGTTAACGACGTGAGCGTTAGTCAAAATGCGACCATCAGAACCAAAAATAAAGCCCGAACCGGAACCCCTTTCTACCCGATTTCCCGGTTGAATGGGAGATTCTGAACCGAAGAAGCGGCGGAATTGCTGGGGTATCTCATCTGGAACTTGGTTCGTCACCGTGCGAGACGAATTGATCCGAACCACTGCCGGCCCGACTTCCTGCACAACTTTAGTAACAAAATTAGAGTCTTGAGAGGGCAGTATATTCGCAGGCAATGCTGAGATTGGCGCTGGAGTTGAAGGTGCAGCTTGAATGGCGTTAGAACTTCCCGGAACTTGAGAAGTTAGGGCGTTGCACCCAACTGTTGCGGTGGAGCCGAGCAAAATGAGGGATAAAAAAGCAAGTTTTTTCGGCAAATAGAAACGGCGAGAACGCACAGTTGTAGCAGGCATATTTTTGGTTGACATAGTATTGAGTTGGTGGGAGTTAGAGGGAGAGTTATAATTATGGTTTTGCATTTTTAGCACCTACTGTAATTAAATTAGAACTAAAGGTTCTTTAATTTTTATTCAAGCATTGATGATATCTGCTTGACTGGTGGGGTTTACCCTACAAGCTGGGGTAGAAACCGGACAGTGGCAGGCAAATTGTCTGTGGATTCGAGCTTTTGAGTGCGATCGAACTGGGTCTGCACTGGCGAATTGCTGTCTGAGTGCGATAATACAAACTACGGTAGCCAGCTCGCATATTCCGCATTTCTCGCGAACTTTTCACCAAAAAACTGGGTCTGAAGCCCCGTCCTTATAGGACGGCTTTACATTGAATTAAATCCCCTTTCGGGGTCGGAGAGGGAATTTTATGCAACCTCTCCGATTTTTGGGGAATGGTTGCCCCAAACTCCCATTTCTGGGGTAAAGTTAGCTTCGACAAAGTTATAAAGGCTTGCGCCGGCTAGCAGCACTGTCTCAGTGACCTTAAGACTGTTTAACCACTAGCGACAGAGCAAGGGACTAGCTTCGCATCAAGCGGGTGTCGTGACCTAAATAACGTAGCTATTTAAAGCTTAGTCTGGTCAGAATGGCCTGTTAGATTTCTCTTTCAAGCCTCACGCCTTTAGGCTGAGGTTTCTGACAGGATTGATATCCGAAGTCAACAACAATCGTGCACTCAAAAAAACCAGGTTTCTACGCAAAATCTTCGTTGTGAGCGATCGACGTTAACCTAGAAACGGAGTTTTTGACCCCGCCTGCATCCAGGAAGGATAGCAGCTAAAGCACCGGAAAGCCTCACCCGAAAGCAGGAAGTAAAAAACCTGTAATATCGTTTCCGGTTGTATCGGAATGATTTAACCGCAGAGGGCGCAGAGAACGCAGAGGGAGAGAATACAGAGAGGAATAATTCCGATGCTACCGGATTTGATATAAAGCCTCAAGCTAAAGTACCAACTAAACCTAAGTCAATCGATTTTAGATTTTAGATTTTAGATTAAAGAATTGAAGCATTGACTTGCGCGAGATAAATTCGGGGGCTTGTATCCTGGATGCTTTCGGTCACAATAGCCTGCAAAAACTCTTTTCAAATCTAAATTTTGAACCTATGGAGGAATTTTATTGCTCCATAGGTTCAATGGAACTAACCGAATCGATTTCCCTCGACTTGTTCCTCGAACTTTCCAAAACATCAACAGTATTCTTAATAAAACCAGCCATCGGCACAGCAACTAACAAACCTGCTATTCCTGCCACCTTAACCCCCACCAGCAGCGACACTAAAATCCACACAGGATTGAGACCGATAAAACCGCCTAATAACCGAGGAGCAACCCCGCTTTCAATTATTTGCTCAATTACTGTAGCGACAGCTAAAACTGTGACGCCGAGCCAAAAGTTGTTTAATGTGATCAGCAAACTGACAATGCAAATACTGAAAGGTGCCCCGAAGGGAATCATAGTCATTACACCCACACCCAAACCGAACAGCAATCCGAAGGGAACTCGCAAAATTAAAAAAGCAACAGTGATAGACAGTCCCATCAAGCCCGCCAAAGTTGCTTGGCCGACGAAGTAGTTGTGGAAGCTTCGCGCCAGCAACTCTCGCAATTGAAGACTATGCTTGGAGGGAAACCATTTAAACAATCCTTCCCATACGCGATCGCCGTGCAAGAGCAAGTAAAATGTCACGACTATTGTGAGGAGGAAATTCAACAGACTGTCTGCAGCACCCAAGCCAAATTTGAGAATTTCGCCAGTGAGAGACTGCAATTGAGATGAAAGTCGATCGCTCAATTGGGTAGTCAAACCGCTGACATCAATGCGGAGATTGCGATTTTCCGCCCACTTGTTGAACGCTTCAATCTGTTCTGTGCCAGAAACTATCCAAGTCGGCAGTCGGGTGGCCAGTTCAGTAATTTGGTTTAGCAGAATGGGGGCTAGAGTCAGACCTAAAACCACCAATAGCAATAAAGTCAAAAACAATACCGACAAAACTGCTCGATCGCGCTTCAAGCCGTATCTGTGCAGAAAGCGCACTGGATAATCTAGCAAAAAAGACAGCACTGTAGCCACTACCAAAACTGTAATCAGGGCGCGAAAATATTCAAAGACTAGGAGGGCTAACCAGCAGTTGAGTACCGCTAGGGGAAATACCAGTCCGTAAGTCCACCACTGCTGCAGTTGAGTGAAACGTCTCATCTAAGTTAACCGAGTTAAAATTTGAGATGCAAGATGTGAGATTGGCGCTGCTATTTGCCCTTCTCCGTTAACCATTTTATAGTGCATTTATTTATACCCGACTGCTGAAACTTCTCAGTTGCTCTGCCAGGGTAAATTGGGTTGCTGGCAGGCAGTGCCTGCCACAACTATGTTATATCGTTTCCGCTGGTATGGATATATTACCTGCGAAAATAATTTCTTTTCGGTTGGCACTGCAGCGGTTTGCAGCGCGCGATTCAACCTTTTTCCCCGTGCCGTTCGAGAGCTAATTGAATTAAACGGTCTACTAATTCAGGGAAAGAAATGCCGTCGGCTGCCCACATTTGCGGATACATACTGGTAGCTGTAAAGCCGGGAAAAGTGTTGATTTCGTTAATCAAAACTTCTCCGGTTGATTCAATGTAGAAAAAGTCTACTCGCGCTAAACCTGCTGCGTCTACAGCCAAAAATGCTTGCACGGCCATTTCTTGGATTTTCGAGACGATCGCACCGCTGACTTTTGCCGGGATTGAGCAGTCGGCTTGTCCCTGGGTATATTTAGTTTCGTAGTCGTAGAAATCGCTTTGAAAAGTAATTTCTCCCACCGTTGAAGCTTTGGGGTTGTCGTTACCTAAAACTGCACATTCTAATTCTCTAGCAACCACACCCGCTTCGACAATTATCCGCCTGTCGTAGCTGGCGGCGCTGTCGAGAGCAGATTCTAACTCAGCGCGCGATCGAGCTTTAGAAATTCCCACAGACGAACCCAAATTCGCCGGTTTAACAAAGCAAGGATAGCCCAAAGCTGCTTCAATTTTGTCGCACAGTTTCGGGAAAACGCAAGGATTAGACCAGATTTCCGAACGGTTAACAGCGATGTATTTTACCTGCGGCAAACCAGCTTGAGCAAAAGCCATTTTCATGGCAATTTTATCCATTCCCAGCGCCGAACCTAAAACCCCCGAACCGACAAAAGGAACTTGCATTAATTTCAGCAACCCTTGCACCGTACCGTCTTCACCGTTTGGCCCGTGCAAAACCGGGAACCAAACATCTACAGCATTAAAATTAGGAAACTGTCCAGAGGTGGGAGAATCATCTTCTGCTGTTTGTTCCTCTATTTCCAGAGGTTTTCCTGTGGCTAAGACTTCTTGAGGTAATGTTCCCGACAGCCAGCGGCCGTTTTTTTGGATATAAAAGGGCAGAACTTCGTATTTAGAGGCATTTTCCTCAGCAGCCAGGGCACGGGCGATCGCCCGCGCCGAACTAATTGAGACTTCGTGTTCGCCCGATCGCCCCCCGAACAATAGCCCGATCCGCATCATTGTCATTTTTCACTACTCCTAGGACTTTTCGACAAATATACACGCAGAGAGCGCAACTCAGGCACATACGAACTGCTTTAAGACTACTTATCTCCTCCCTTCCACTCTTCCTCTGTGTCCTCTGCGCTCTCTGCGGTAAAAAAAATTACATCTTCTTAGAAAAGTTCACCAGTAAGCCGTCCCCTATCTCATTCCAGTGCTATTTAAAGCATTTCCCCCGTCAAACTAAAAGCGCGAATATCTGTAATTTTAACCCGCACAATTTTACCCGCCAATTCAGCAATATCGCCCTTAAAAAATGTGAGACGATTGCCGCGAGTGCGCCCCATCACCTGAGTTGAATCTTTAAGATTCTGGACTTCCACCAAAACCTCTTCAGTGCGGCCGAAATAGCGCTGCGATCGTTCCATCGCCGTTGTTGTCACCACATGATTGATTCGTTGCAGGCGATCGGCTTTCACCTCCTCACTCAACTGATTTTCCCACAAAGCCGCCGGCGTCCCAGGGCGAGGCGAATAAGCCGCAGTATTCACCAAATCGAAACCAACCTCTTCGATCAACTTCAAAGTCTTCTCAAACTGCGCTTCCGTCTCCCCAGGAAATCCCACAATCGCATCCGCAGTAATCGAAGCATCCGGCATATAACGGCGAATTGTATCAATAATCCGGCGGTATTTTTCCTGAGTATAACCCCGCGACATCGCCTTCAAAATATCATTATCTCCCGACTGAAAAGGAATGTGAAAATGTTCGCAAACCTGCGGTAATTCAGCACAAGCCTTAATCAATCTTTCCGTAAAATAGCGCGGGTGGCTAGTAGCAAATCTGAGGCGATCGACACCAGGCACATCCTGCAAAAAATAAAGCAAATCCGTCAAAGTATGCTGGTTGCTGCCGTCCGGTTTTGTCCCCGGCAAATCGCGCCCGTAAGCATCAATATTTTGTCCCAACAAAGTTACTTCCTTGTAACCTTGACGGCCCAAATCCTCCATTTCCGCGCGAATAGCCTCCGGCATCCGCGACTGTTCAACCCCGCGAACATTCGGGACAACACAATAAGTGCAGCGTTCATTGCAGCCGTAAATTACATTCACCCAAGCAGTCACCTTGCTGTCGCGGCGCGGCTTAGTAATATCCTCCATAATTTCAACAGCTTCAGTCGCCACAACTTGATTGCCCTCAAAAACTTGTTCCAGCAAATCTTCAAGTCGGTTAGCGTGTTGCGGCCCCATTACTAAGTCTAATTCCGGCACTCGGCGCAGCAGCGCTTCACCTTCCTGCTGCGCGACGCATCCAGCTACAATTAAAGTTAAACCCGGTTCTTGGCGCTTGCGATGAGCTTGCCTTCCGAGGTTAGAATAAACTCTTTGTTCGGCATTGTCGCGAATTGTGCAAGTATTGTAGAGAATCAAGCTAGCTTCGTTCGGGTCTTCCGAGAACTCAAAGCCCATATTTTCCAGAATGCCGGCCATCCGTTCCGAGTCGGCTTTATTCATCTGGCATCCGAAAGTAGTGATGTGATAGCGGCGGGGTTTAACGGTCATGGCGAATTGCAGGCAAATAAAAAATATAGGTTTTCAACCTTAACCAACTATTATATAACAAGTCCCAACCATTTGTGAATTTTTCTTTTTATTAGTTCATTTAAACAACCCCGTTCACCAATCTCTAGCGTGTGTGAGGCGCGACGATTAACTGTTACGGGGGGCTAGAAACCCGGTTTCTACGAGTTTTGGGATTAGTCACGACAAATCTAGCAATAAACCGGGTTTCTGAGATAGTTTTGCGCTTATTTATCTATTTATTTTGTCTGTAAAAACTGTAAAATTGTTTTGGCAATACCTTGTGCAGCCAAATAAGGAACCCCATTGCCAACAGTTTTAAACATATTAGTCAACGTCATCTTTGCCGGCAGTGCAAAATCTTTTGGCAGTGACTGAATAGCCAGTGTTTCTGCAACAGAAAGCCGGCGAAGTTTGTAAGGGTGCAAGTGAACTTCGTTATTGCCGTAACAAGCTGTTGGCGAATAACGCCATCGGTGCAATCGCTTGAAAGATTTTTTTGAATCATCTCCTTCATCAACGGAAGCAAACCGCTTCAGGCCTGCTTTGGGTTGGAAATAGTGTTTGGCATTGGGATGGTTGAGAACGTCATTTTTTTGGAACCAAAATTCTACCGTTAAATCTTGGGGAATGCCATCAGGACAAGGCACGAAACCATCACCTGCAAAGGCAGTTCTATCCGGCCAAGGATGAGAAAAAATTTCTGATTTGGGATATAATACCTGACTTTGCCAAGGAAATAAACTTTCGGCTAACATTGGGCTTTTTTCCTCTAGGGAAATGCCCAGATTTTTGACAAGGTTTTTGCTAATCCCAATCAAAATAATTCTGTCTCTATCTTGCGGGACACCGTATTCTATCGCATTAATTAAACGTTCGGCCAAAACGTATCCCGAATCAGCCAACTGATTTTTGAGCGCGTCGTAAAAAGCTTTATGTTTTTTTGTTCTCCACAAACCTTTGACATTTTCAAATAAAAAGAAATCTGGCTGCTGCTGACAAATCAATTCAATGTATGAAGCGGAAAGTTGACCTTTATCTCCTTCCCCACCTCGGTTTTTGCCACCAATAGAAAAGTCAGGACAAGGCGGCCCCGCGATAAATCCCACAATATCGTGATGCTTGCGGGCATCCTGCATCAATTCCCGCAGGCGAAAAGCGGGTTCTCCCCCTACAAGTCGAGTTACATCTGCTTCCTCTCCTTCGCAATATCCGTATTCTGGTAGCGGCAAATTCAGGCACTGCCGAGAATAGCGGTATGCTTGCATGAAAGGTGGAAAAATTTCATTGACATACGCTACATTAAAGCCGATCGACTCAAAACCCAGATCGAGCAAGCCAGAACCCGAAAAAAATGAGAAAATACAGGGGATGGGGAATTGGGCATTGGGCATGGGGAATTGGGAATTGGTAATTGGTAATTGACCGGGGCGGGGCGGGTTTATGAGATTATTAATTTGAGGCGATTATTATTTGTAAAACCCCCCCTATAGGCATCACAAAAATCACACAATATTATTACAACCATTGGCCGCCACGGAAACGCCAGTGGGGAAACAAAATCCGCATCAGTGTTTGGGATGCCAGATAAATAGCCAGCCACACTAAACTATAATGCAAAGCAAAAGCTCCCAAGTCAAAATCTTGTGCAGATATCCCCGGTAAACCGATAATTTTGATTAAAAATAGCACAAAAAGTGCTTCCCAAATTCCAGCGAGTAATTGAAACGCGCCGGGCCAATCTCGATCCCAGCGGAACTGCTGGATGTAGATATATAAAGCATCCCAGCCGAGGCCAAAAATCGCTATATACCCTAAAATCCAGAAAAAAATTGAGCCTGATTGAGAAGTTATTAAACCTAGAAAAAATGGCAGTGTTACTAAAACCCCTACAGTTGCAAATAATAATATTCGAGTTTGCCATCGGCCAAATAAGGTGGGAGTCATTCAATTTTGGATTTTAGATTTTGGATGTTAGATTGAATGCGAAACGGTTTTGTTTCTAATCAATCTGGAGATTTATTGAAAATCCACTTCAACCACTGCACGAACGATCGCCAAACGCTCAATTTCCGCACACCAGCAACTCGGTTGGCGGCCAGACTTTCAACCGATCGCAAGGCGGCGTATTGCAAGCCCAGAAAACTGTCTACGGGCGCGTAAGGCCCTCCCAAAGTAATCGCGCCTGCTGCGTATACCCGGCCTTCTGTGTTGCTACCAGAAGAATTCCTCAATTCGGGCACTTCAAAATCGTTGTTAACACTCAGCCGGCCCAAACCGTTGAGGGGAAGATTATATTGAGCTACCAAATCGTTTAACAGGGGACTGGTTTTTACCTTAGCGTCCAAACCCGTAGCGTCAATAATAAAATCAGCTTCTAACTTAATTTGCCCCTTGAGTTCCTTCTCCTGAATGTACGTCACCGTGCGGTTTTGACTGTCGCGCTCGACTCGCTCGACTTCCCCGAAGGTAATTTGATACCATCCTTGACTTAAGCCTTCTTTGACAATCCGCCGCCAGTCGCTGCGCTGGGCTGTGGTAGTGCCGCCCCAGTCTGTGAGCAACTGCGGCCGCAATTCAGGGGCGGCTTTTTCCAAAAGTACGCGGAGTTCCCCGCCCCAGCAAGCTTTCGGCCAGTTGAAAGGTTGAAATTCGTAGTGATTTTCGACGCTGCGCTCAGCGAGTTTAAATTTGTTACCTTGAGGTTTGGGCGATCGCATCAAATGCAATACTTGAATGTTGCCGTTCCGCTGTCGCGCTTCGTAAATCCGCTGCACAACGCGCGAAGCCACAATTCCCCGGCCTCTAATTAACACGCTGCCGCCCCTAGCCTCCAATTTTTCGTAAACACTGTCGTGGCTTTCGTAAGCGTTGACAACCGACTCAAAATCCTGGGTTTTTTCGCGATAAGCTTGCAAGTCGGGCAGAAATTGAATGGCGGGATAGCCGGTGGCTAAGTGTACGTATTTGGCGATTAAAAAAGCGTGATCGCGGTGATCCGCATTCGATCGAGAATAAGCGATCGCGTACCTGCCGTCATCTGTTTTGCGAATTCCCCGCACTCTACCGTAGCGAAACATTTGATTCCACCCAATTCGATCGACCTCCCTGTCAATAGAATCAAACACATTCCCCGCGCGAGGCGTATAAGTTTCGGCAAAAGTCGGTTCAGCAAACACCTGCCACATCAACTTCAGTGATACTCCCAAACGCCCTTTGAGCAATTCCCGCCAAGCTTCCCGCAAAGCATAGGGAGGCCACCCCCAAATGTTGTCTGGACAAGAGTCAGAATTCGATCGTAGGCGTTCCCGCAGCGGAATTTGGGAATTCAGGCATAGACGCAGATAGCGGGCGTAAGGCTGGTTTTCCATGCCCAAAACCGCAATTCGATCGATTTTCACGCCGCAAATTCTCAGCAAATCCACCCAAATAAAGCTGCCCAAACCGCCGCCAACGGCAGCCCAATCAACTTCTGTCACAGGGAGTCCCATAGATTGGAGCGATCGCATTGACACTTGAGAAGCGTGCAAAAATGCGATCGGCGGAAATTCTCCCCTACTACCTGTTTGAGGAAGCTGCAACATCATTTGCTGCCCCCGTGGGTCTGGCCCATTGGTCTGCGGGTTAAAGAAAATGTGAGAATTGACCGACGGCGTTTCTGGGGAATTAACAGCAAAAGAAATGCCGATCGCGTAGGGCCCAACTTGCAGCATATCCCCGTTTGCCAGCACGCACCGGGTTTGGCGAACGCCGTTGACAAAAGTACCGTTGCGGCTACCCGTGTCAGTAAGTAAAATACTGTTGCCTTCGGTGCCAATCACTGCATGAAAGCGAGAAACTTGACTGCTGCTGAGGGCAATTCGAGAAACTCGTTTCCCGTTGATTGTGGCGGGCATAGCTTCAAAAATTCGTCCCAAAGCGATGGGTAAGTCGAGTATGGGGGATCGACAATCCCCCGTAGCTGTATCTGTCCAAGTCAGTCGCAGGCGCAAGGGTTGAGAATTCATGATTATTTTTTAAACATCAGCCGTCGGCTTTGAGCTTTCTGCAAAAAAAGATTTGTGAATTTGAAAGTGTTTAGCGGATACCCTGATTTTCCGTTTTTCTTAAATCTTGCACCATTGTCAAGAACGGGCAAGATGCCCATTCCACAATAGATGAATTTTCTTGTGGAACAGGCATCTTGCCTGTTCCTAAACAAGTAATTGAGAATGGTGCAACATCTCAGTTTTTCAAACTTTCACGGAGACAGCATCACACTCGCCGCCGCCGCCAAAGAAGTACCGCACCACGGACACCCCGCATTCAACTGCGCGTAAGGCGAAATTCGGCTGCATTTGGGACACTGCAAACCATATTTTGAAGGCCCCGTCGGCTGAAAGTTACCAGGTGCGGGAGGCCCAGACAGCAAAACTGTCTGGGGCGCGGCTACTTGCACCTCCGTCACATTCACCACCTCGATTTGCACTTGGCCTAAATGGATGTGACTTCCCGATTTCAATTTTGCTTCGCCTTGGGCGAGAATTTTTCCGTCTACCAGCGGCGGATTGCTTTCGCGCAAATTCCGCACTGCATACTCCTGCAATTCCTGATTAAAAAATATTTCAACGTGCAGCCCCGATACGCTGGGATGCGAAAATACTATATCGCACTTCGCCGGATCGCGCCCTAGCCTGACGGTTCCCGGATTTTTGCTCGGCTGTCCGTTTTCAATTGTCTGAGTTTGGCGCACCCCAGCTTCTGTCCATGCTAAAGTGAGCTGGTTTGTCATGATTTTATAGTTAACTCAAAAATATAAAAAAATATTAACTGATTTATTTTGAGGACGGAGTTCCTCACCAAAAAACTTAATTATAATTATTGACGCCGACTCGATCGAACTTCTAAAAATATTATTATGTGCAGCTAAACAAAAAAGCCCTGAGTTCGGGGCTTTTAGTGCTCGTATTGGCTTTTTTTGAGAGACTGACTCGCGCTTGTCAGCTTTTGTTTCCCGCAAAATTATTTAGCGCAGCTTGGTAAAAAAATTGCTGTTAAAGATTGAGCAGCGATTGCTAAAAACTAATTCCTGTGGGGTTTTCACCTTTGCGAAGCTTTGGTGCGCTAGTCACGAATTTTGGAGGTTGGGCGATCGAACTACCTCGGTAACTTCGATCGCCCCACCTCCTCAAACGTTCACTGTCCTAGTGCTATCTCTCACGCTGCAACTGTGCAATCTTTCATTACAGGGCCAGCCTTCAGAGACTTAAGCTTCGCTCTTGCGGCTTTTCCGACCGCCTTCGCGACCAATTTGAGCCATGTGTTCGCGATTTCTGCTGACAGCTTCGCCGCCTTTTTGACCAGCTTGTCTGGCTTCTTCAGGGGTGAATTCGTGTGCAGTTCCTTTCTCGTGTGCAGCTTTTCCGCCTTTGCTAGCAATTGCGCGCTGTTTTTCTGCATCCATAGAAGCGAATCCGCGTTTGCTTTTCTCAGCCATGACTGTCTCCTTGTTTGTTTCTGATTTTTTAGCTCGATCGCGCCTTCGCCTCCCACTGTCATGGTTACTCCCAGTCAGTGGTGAGATATCCGACGGTAAATTATGAAACCTCATCACACGAATCTAAGCTTTTGGTTTAACTCGCAGAATGAATCTTTCATCATTTACAAATGTGAACTAAAAATAGTTCACGCCCGGGCACTATAGTTAGAGCCGCCAATGTTTTAAGCTGGTTACTGTCTTTCAATCATTCTATAAACCCCCCCAACTTTTATACCTCTTTCTCAGGTATAGTCATTCTTTAGTTCGCTGGAAGGATGCTTTAGTTCGCAGGAAGGATGGAACCGAAAGCTGATTGGCAGTAGACTCAGAGGATTTTTCGACTCGGGCGGCGACACCTCAAAAATTAAAAGTCCAAAGAGGGATGCTTTTGTGGTCTTTTTACTTTTTTTTTGATGCCTTCGGCGCTTGCCAGTTATCCCGATGTGAGTTGGTCTGCCGATCGAGTTGTTTCTGGTAAGCGATATTTTGGGGCGCAGCGCAGGACGTACTCGATCGCACCGATCAAGTTTACCTTATGACCTATGGAAACATAAATCGGCTTTATCCCTGTTTGCGTCCTCAGCGCTGCTCCTACCGTTGAGCCCGACCGCAGCAAGGGTTGCCAACTGCCCCGATCGAGTCCGACTTCTGAATGTTCTCCAATAAATCGATTTTTGGCAACTCCGATCGTGGGAATCCCTGTCAAAACCCCCAAATGGCAGGCAAGACCGAACCTGCGGGGATGGGCTAGTCCTTGACCGTCGCACAATATCAAGTCTGGCCTCAAACTGATATTTTCCAAAGCTTCGAGAACGGCAGGCACTTCTCGAAAAGACAGGAAACCCGGAATATAAGGAAAAGTTGTAGGACTGCGAACTACAGCTTGCTGCTGCAATTGCAAGTCGGGAAAGCTCAGAACTGTTACAGCGGCCCGCGATACATCGTTTGCACTGTCGTAGCCGACATCTACGCCTGCGACGTACCGAACTGTGTCCAGTTGATTTTCGGTAATTACCTCTGACCGAAGCTCTTCTTGAATGGCGATCGCCTCTTCAACTGTCTGCGGCCAAGGGTGTCGCTGCAACATTTTGATTTCTCTTCAACCGTTCTCATCTAAGCTTAACTTATTTTCGGGCATTTTGAAACTCGGATTTTTATCGTTTGTAGTCATAAATTCCTAACTTGCCCTCCTGAGTCTTTTTTTCTACTCAGGAGGGTTGAGCAAGGCGGGCCGATGCCAATTCTACAAATAGAGTCTGTAAGTCGGAGATTGAAATTCTATCTTTCGCTTGTGCTTGAACCAACCCCCAAAGGTTTTATCGGCACGCACCTACTATTTTTTACTCAAAATTTACAAAAAATACCTATTTGATGCTAATTTTTTTAGCTTTCTAGAAAGCTTTCTTTTTCCGATCGCCATTTTATCCATTGTCCCAGAGCGATCGAGCTATCTATTTACTTCTGCTTTATCTAAAAAACTCCTGTTTGTCAAGATAATTGAAACATTTATTCATCACTAATCTCACCCAGCTACAAGTGCCATTGTTCATCCCCGCTCATCGAGCTAAGAGGTTCCCCGACCCTCGCAACTATATGACTTTTATGAAAAAAAATCAATGAATTTATGAGTTGTTGCACCCTTAACATGAAGTTATAATCTTAGATAATATCGAAGAGAAAACTAACATCAAGTAACACAACATAGCGGAATTAACCTATGAAAACCATGCAAAGTGTTCAGTACAACCTAGCTCTCTACATCGTCGGTGGCATCGTCTTCATCATCGCCGCCTTAATTTTAAGACCTTTTGCCCTCGTCGGCCCAGGGGAACGCGGCGTCATGATGCGCTTCGGGAAAGTTCAAGACGCGATTTTAGATGAAGGCATCCACCCGATTTTACCGATATTCACCTCGGTAAAAACTCTCAGCGTGCGGGTACAAAAAACAGATTTGAAAGCAGATGCAGCATCCAAAGATTTGCAAAGCATTACTACAGATTTGGCAGTCAACTGGAATGTTGATCCTGCCAAAGTTAATCAAGTTTTTCAACAAGTGGGAGACGAAGAACAAATTGTCACCAGCATTCTGAGTCCGGCAATTTCGGAAGTGCTCAAAGCAGCAACTTCTAAAAAGACCGCAGAAGAAATTATCACTAAGCGCACCGAACTCAAAACAGAAATCGACAACAGCCTTAAAAAGCGTTTGGAACCTTACGGCGTCATCGTCAGAGATGTTTCTTTAATAAATTTTGGCTTTTCTCCAGAATTTAGCAAAGCGATCGAATCCAAACAAATAGCAGAACAAGAAGCTAAACAAGCAGAATTTACTGTTCAAAAAGCAACCCAAGATGCTCAAGCTGAAATTAACCGTGCTAAAGGTAAAGCTGAAGCTCAACGCTTGCAGCGGCAAACATTAACAGCCGAAATTTTGCAGCAGCAAGCAATTGAAAAATGGAACGGTCAGTTTCCGACAGTAATGGGAGGAGGCGGAACTTTGCCATTAATTAATATTGCGCCGCCGAGTTCTCAAGCTGCAACTCCTGCTAAATAAGCTGCTGCGGATCGTGATGGCCAGGGCGCGGGGAGAAGGGGGGAGGGGGAGAGAGTCTGAGGGGGGGAAGAATAGAGGGTTTTTCACTGCGGATGTGAAGATGTGCTTTTTTAAATGCCGAACAGCAAGGGTAGACAATACAACTAACAACTAAGGTTGAATCTCAGATGTTGCACCATTGTCAATTACTTGTTTAGGAACAGGCAAGATGCCTGTTCCACAAGAAGAAAACTTATTCTTTGTGGAACGTTTAGGAACAGGCAAGATGCCTGTTCCACAAGAAGAAAACTTATTCTTTGTGGAACGGGCATCTTGCCCGTTCTTGACAATGGTGCAACATCTGAGTTAAATCCCGCTTACTTAAATACCAAGATACAATTTACGTTGCGCGAGTCCTGAAAAACGTTAAAGTAAGAAACAACTCGGAAATTGTAAAGGTTTGCTTGAAAGTTCGGCTGATGGGAGATCGGGAGAACCAGTCAATTTCTAATTTAGGTGAAGTGGGGAGTGCCGACGATCGCCATACTGCGTCAGCAGCCCTGTGGCTGCGCGATCGAGCCTTGGCAGCTAGTAGCTGCGGCATTGTCATTGCTGACGCCAATGCACCCGATTGCCCCATAATTTATTGCAATCCGGCCTTTGAACGGATGACGGGTTACTGTGCCAGTGAAATCTTGGGGCGTAATTGCCGATTTTTGCAAGGCCCTGATACCGATCGAACTACTGTAGCTAAGATCCGCGACGCCTTGCGCCAAGGTCGAGAAATCCAGACAACAATCAAAAATTACCGCAAAGACGGCAATCCTTTTTGGAGCAAATTGTCGCTATCTCCCGTGCGAGACGACAAGGCTAATTTGACTCACTTCGTGGGGATTCAGTCGGACTTGTCGGAACGCATATGTGAAGTATACGAAGCATTGCAGCAAGCTAACGACCAACTGCAAACGATTTTGGAAGCTGTTCCGGGCACAGTATCGTGGATTAGCTCGGATTTGCGCTATTTGGGGGTTAACCAGCACTTAGCCAAACTGCATGGTTTGCCGCCGTCGGCTTTTGTCGGTCAAGATATTGGTTTTCTAGGCGCGAGCTCGGATTTTAACTCTTTTGTGGTGGAGTTTTTTGCCGGCGACGCTACGGAAGCGGTTAAAGAACTCAACGTTAAAATACAAACCGCCGGGGGAGAGTCGGAGGGATACTATTTGATTGTGGCTCAAAAGTACGCTCAGGGCACAGCAGCTTGTCTGGTAGGGATTGACATTACCGAGCGCAAGCGGGCAGAAGAAGCTCTGGTGCTGACTCGCAAGGCGGTGGAAAGTTCGAGTGACGCGATCGGCATCAGCGATGCGAACGGCACTCACATCTATCAAAATCAAGCGTTTTCTCAGCTATTTGAATGGGACACCGCAGAGGAATTTAAACTAGCCGGAGGTATATCGGCAGTTTTTGCTGACCCCGCAGTCGCCAGGGAGGTACTCGATACGATCGCCCAAGGTTATTCTTGGTTTGGTGAAATTACCAACCGCACTAAAAGCGGTGAAACTTTGCAAGTGTTGCTGCGGGCCGATGCTATTAAAGACGCTACAGGGAAAATTGTCGGTCTGATTTACATGAATACCGATATTACCGACCGAAAGCGCACGGAACAAGAGCTGCGGCAAAGCGAGAAGCGCTTTCGATCGTTGATTGAAAATGCTAGAGACATTATTGTAATTCTCGACGAGAAAGGCTTTTGCCGCTATGTCTCTCCTTCCCTAGAGCGGATTTTGGGCTACCCGACGGCGGAAGTCCTCGGCCGGTCTATATTTGACTTGATTCACCCTGACGAATTGCTGATAGTGGATCAAGTGTTCAAAGGTGTCATGCAAATGCCGAAAGTTAGCCTGGGAATGGCGGAATACCGAGTGCAGCACAAGGATGGTTCCTGGTGCGTGTTGGAAGCGGTGGCGACGAATTTGCTCGACGAACCTTCGGTGCGGGGAATTGTGGTCAACTGTCACGACGTGACTGAGCGCAAGCTGGCTGAAGAACAATTGTTGCACGATGCTTTGCACGATGCGCTGACGGAGTTGCCGAACCGTGCTTTGTTGACTGACCGGTTGGGGCAAGCTTTTGCCCGCGCACAACGGCATCCAACCTATCAGTTTGCGGTGCTGTTTCTGGATTTGGACAGGTTTAAGGTGATTAATGACAGTCAGGGACACCGCACGGGCGATCGGCTGTTGGTGGCGGTGGCTCGCCGTCTCTTGACTTGTTTGCGGCCAGGGGATACGGTGGCTCGTCTGGGGGGAGATGAGTTTGTGATTTTGCTGGAAGAAATTCACGGTGTTGATGAGGCGATCGCCCAAGCAAAGGAAATTCTCAAAACGATCGAACGACCGCTGAATTTGGAAGGTAATAAAGTTTTAATTACTGCTAGCATCGGCATTGCTTTGAGTACCGACAAATATCAGTGGCCGGGAGATATTTTGCGCGATGCTGATATTGCGATGTACCGGGCAAAAGCTCTCGGTAAAGCTCGCTACGAAGTTTTTACCAGTGCGATGCACGCTCGCGCTGTGGCTTTGATGCACTTGGAAAACGATTTGCGGGAGTCGGTTGAAGAACTAAATTTGAAATATTCGATCGTGGATTTCGCCTGTGGGACGGCGGCGGAAAACTCGCCGATGAGTGAAATAGATCGGAGATTGGAGCGTCCGAAGTCGCAAGTGACCGCTTTAAAATTGGAATGTCCTTTTACTGTTTATTATCAGCCGATCGTTAGTTTAAAAACGGGTTCAGTTATCGGATTTGAGGCGCTGGTGCGCTGGCTGCACCCGGAACGGGGTTTAGTTTCCCCGATGGAATTTATTGCGATGGCGGAGGAAACTGGGTTAATTATGCCTTTGGGTTTGTGGGTTTTGAACGAAAGCTGCCGCCAAATTATTAAGTGGCAGAGTTTGAATTTACCTTTGGGAAATTCACGGCTGACTGTAGCAGTAAATCTTTCCGGGAGGCAGTTTGCGGAACCGGAATCGATCGAGCAAATTAAGCAAGTTTTGCAGGAAACGGGTGTTGACGCTCGCTGTTTGAAGTTGGAGATTACTGAGAGTGTGGTGATGGAAGATGGGGAAGCGGCGGCGGCGATGCTTTCGCAGTTGAGAGAGTTGGGGATCGATCTGTGCATTGATGATTTTGGCACTGGTTATTCGTCTCTGAGTTATTTGCACAAGTTCCCGATTAATATTTTGAAGGTCGATCGCTCTTTTGTCAGTCGCATCGGAGAAACGGGTGAAAATTTGGAAATTGTGCGGGCGATTGTCATGCTGGCCCGCAGTTTGGGGATGGAGGTAGTGGCAGAAGGTGTCGAAACCGCCGTCCAATTGGCTCAAATGCGGTCGCTCGGCTGCGAGTACGGTCAGGGATACTTTTTCTCTAAACCTCTCGACAGTGAGGCAGCTACAGCCTTGTTGAGGCGATCGCCGAAATGGTGAACTTAACCAAATATTTAATTTGTATATTAAAAAATATTAAAACTATTGCGCGGTGTGCTTATTGGAGAGTCACACGATGTTAGATGTTAGATGTTAGATTTTAGATTTTAGATTGAAGAAAGCGACTCCACTGATAAATCCGGGGGGTTGCGATCGGGAGCGAGGAGCTTTTTTCTCGCTCCACGAATGAATCCGGGGGCCCCGGATCAAATTTCTTGATTGTCAATAAGGCAATACGCTTGGGTTAAAACTGTTTATCTCTCGGAGATACCAATTTTATATGAGGCCCCGTAGAATCTGAGCTCCCCTTAATAAGGGGAGTAGGGGGTGGGACAAGAGCTTGGTCAAAATCAACCCCTACTCCCCTTATTAAGGCAGGGCGGTTTCATTCTCAAGAAAATCAGGCTTTTGTAGGGGTAGTGCCCCCGTGCCTACCCCCTCCGCAGACGACTTCACAGGCGTTTGGGAAATGGGAGCAGCCACTCTTTGCTGCCCCTACAAGAGAATGAAACAGCCCTGCCTTATTAAGGGGGATTTAGGGGGCTCGAAATATATGCAACTTCACATTAAATTGGTATAAGACGTTAAGTTGACACGAGTGCTACTCGGCGACTTCAGCTTCCGCTTCCGCTTCAGGTGCGTCTGGCACATCTTGCTTGATTGTCAAATAGCGAATCACTTCTTCGCTCAGACGCATCGCGCGCTCTAGGGTAAAAATTGCAGCGCCCGGAGCTGTATAGTTCATTTGAACGTATACTCCGTCGCGGTGCTTGCCGATTTCGTAAGCCAAACGGCGCTTGCCGCGGTGCTGAGTTTCGATGTTTTCAGCACCTTGATCGCGCAAAATAGTTTGATATTTAGCGATCGCCTGGTCTGTCATTTCCTCACCCAAATCAGGGCGCAGAATGTACATAGTTTCGTAAATAAACGGTTTCATGGCAATAATCCCCTTATGGACAACAAGGCTTCTCACGAAGCAAGGACTTATTATCATATCCCAACAATGAACAATCTCAAAACTAAAAAACCAAATTCCCCAAACCACACTCCCTCGCCGTGGAGCACCCTGTGGACGTACAGCATCATGAGCGCGATCGCACTTTTAATGCTGTTTCCCTTGCTGTGGCTGCTCAGTACCTCCCTCAAATCCCCCAACGAAAACATCTTTCAATTTCCCCCGCAACTGTGGCCACAACAGCCAACCCTCGAAAACTTCATCAAAGTTTGGCAAACCAACCCCTTCGGCCGCTACCTGTTCAACAGCACCCTAATAGCCGGCCTCACAGTTAGCATCAACATCCTCTTTTGCGCCCTCGCCGCTTATCCCTTAGCCCGACTCAAATTTCGCGGCCGCGAAGCCATCTTAATTACAATCATTTCCACAATCATGATTCCCTTCCAAATAGTCATGATTCCCCTATACATATTGACTGTACAACTCGGACTAAAAAATAGTTATTTAGGCGTAATCTTTCCCGGACTAGCCTCAGCCTTCGGCATATTTTTATTGCGACAAGCATTTCTAGCAGTTCCCAAAGAACTAGAAGAAGCAGCCCGCATCGACGGCTGCAGCGAATTAGGCATTTGGTGGCACGTCATGATTCCGGCAATTAAGCCAGCTTTAGTCACCCTAGGAATTTTCGTATTTATCGGTTCTTGGAGCGACTTTCTGTGGCCGCTGCTAGTTTTAGACAGGCCGGAATATTACACTTTACCTTTAGGGGTAGCCAATTTAGCCGGGACATTTTCTTTAGATTGGCGTTTAGTTGCGGCGGGTTCTATTATTTCTATTGTTCCAGTTTTAGGACTATTTTTGCTCTTGCAAAAATACATTGTGCCAACAGAAACTGCTGCGGGAGTCAAAGGATAGAATCAAGATAAAAAATTGGCGTTTATCCGCGTTCATCTGCGGTTAAAAATTAAAATCTTTTGAATTCACAACTCACAAAATTTATTTGTGATGTAGGAACGGCCAGAAATCCGCTGGATTGTAGACCGCGCTGGGGCTGTAGATACTATCATCGCTTTTGCAAATGCGATCGATGCCCAAGACTGGCAAAAATTGCGATCGCACCTAGCTGGCGAAAGAGATATCGACTCTTCGGAATTTTGAGGAATCAAACAAACTATGGTAATTGTCAGCGACAATCCTGAAGTGCATGGCGCTTTGCGGCCCCAATCGCCATGAAATCTCATTCAAAACTGAAATGCGAACTGATTTTTCCTAACTCAAAATTTCCTCCTACCTGGGAGTAAAAACTGCGCTAGGATAAGCAATCCGCTTGTGATTGAACTGTTCCCAAACTCGCACAAAAATCTCCGCAATTAGAGACATATCCTCCCGCGTTAAATCCGAATCAATCAACTGATTATCCTGCCAGCGAGCCCTCAAAATCCGATTAACCATATTCAAAGCCTCTTCATGAGTAGCATCCTTGAGCGATCGCAAAGCAGCCTCGCAAGAATCCGCCAGCATCAGAATCCCCGTTTCCCGCGACTGCGGAATCGGCCCATCGTAGCGAAAATCCTCCTCCCTCACTTGGCGACTTGCGATTGTTAACTTTGAATTATCCGCATCTGGCAAAGCAATCTTTAAATCTTCTATTTCTTTGGCAGCAATTTGCTGCGCTTGGTGGTAGAAATAAGCAATCAACATTGTACCTTGGTGTTCGGGAATAAACGCCTGAATTGCCTTCGGCAATCGATGCTTCCGCGCCATCACCAACCCCTCGGTAACGTGCTTTTTAATAATGTCCGCGCTCGCCCAAGGGTCATTAATTTCATCGTGTTTGTTGGTCCCGCCCATTTGATTTTCACAAAATCCGAGCGGGTCGTGCATTTTTCCAATATCGTGGTATAATGTCCCAGTCCTGACCAGCTCAACATTGCAGCCGAGTTCCCGGGCCGCAGCCTCCGCCAAACTCGCTACAAACAGCGTGTGCTGAAAAGTCCCCGGAGCCTCGGCAGCCAATTTCTTCAACAGCGGGCGGTTGGGATTGGCAAGTTCCGCCAGCCTGGTAGGCGTAATCAAGTCAAAAAGGTGTTCCAAATAAGGGCTGATGCCGATCGCCACAACGCTCCAAGCCAAACCGGCCAAACTTTGCGCGCCCACCGTACCGAGTACGACGTACCAAATAGCACCGGCAGCCGCGCTGGCAATCAAAGTCCCCACCAGATAAACGGTGCCCTGAGTCAAACCGACAGCCACGCCCAAAAGAGCCAATTCCTCGCGCGATCGCAGCCGCCCGGCCATAAAAGCGCCCAGCAATCCCCCCGCCCCGCTAGCCACCAAATGAATCAAGTCCACATTTAAGCCAATGGGCAGCAGCGCCGACAGCAGCCCCACCACAGTCACTCCAACTGCCGAACCGTAGAAGCCGCCCGCTAAAATCCCGATCGCGGGCAAACTCGTCCAAGGCAGGCCCAAACTCACCAGCACCGGCGCGCTCAAAGTCAGCAGCAGCAATAGCAAATGATCTCTGCGGCGCAAGCGGTAGTGCCTTTCCACCAGCAGTACGATCGCAATTGCCCCCGCGACTAAACAAACAAAACCCGCCAGCCCCAGCCAATTCACCCCCCGCCGGCTCAAACCAAAATAGTCGAGCAACACGAAATCTTGCTGCGAGATTTCTTTTCCTTGTGCAACAATTATTTCGCCCCGATCTACTGCGATCATCACCGGTTTCACCTTTTGGGCCGCTAATTCAGCTAGCTGTTTGGTTTCCTCGGGATCTCTCACCAGATTTGGCTGCAAAATCGCTGTTAAACCCTCCACCGCCCAAGCTTGGGACTCTAACGGCACTTCATCAGCCACTTGCAGCTTCACAGCTTCTTTCAAAATCTCTTTTGGCAAGCCCTGGGGGATACCTTGAGCCACCATCCTTTTTGCCGCCCGACTCATACCGGTTTGGGTTTTCTGCCAAGCTGCATCCGACAAATCAAACAGCGAAGTATCGTAAATCTGTGGGAGTCCCAAAACCGACGGTTTTTCCAGCGCCTCCACAGCATTGAGATAGCGCAGGCGAGCAGAGGAAATACTGTCTGTCAGGCTTTGAAAGTCGGCAGCCGGGAGCGATCGGCTGTAAGCTTGCAGTTGAGCTATAGCATCCTGCCGAGACTTGTTCTCCGTCTGCCCTGCAACTGCGGGGGAACCCAAACTCAATCGCTCGGAAGTTGCACTTTTGTCCCCCGCTTGCGCCAAAATCGAGCGCCACTCCCACTCGGGACAGCTCCGCAAGTAAACCTGAGCAGCAAGTGAGAGCGCCGAGGACTTGGCAAACGGAAACGGGCCTACCGACTCCCGCAGCTCGCTTCCCTGCTGCAAAAATTGTTGCAATTCTTGATAAATTTGTCGATCGACCGCAGGATCTAGCATTAATATGGCTACAGCCCCGATCCGCGCTGCTTTCCGCTGTTCTTCAGTAGTTTTGTAATCCGGGACGCTAGCAGTATCAGGGGCCTTAATCGTCTGAGGAGCTTTCGTCCCCACATCGAGTTTCGGCTGGTTGTAGAAGCGGTGGCCCAGAGTGCTGCTTAGAGAAACTACCGCAACCAGCGCCAACATAGGGGAACGAGCTTGATTTTTGAGGCTGGATTTGGAGGTTTTACTTGTAAATCTAGTAGTAAAAGTCTCGGGAAGAAGCCATTTCGGGCGCGACAAACGGCTCGGGAGAGGCCCGCCAGCGCGCTCGGTATCTGCTTTGCTGTCGCCATTTTGCACTTTAGCAATGTGTTGGCGCAGTGAGCGCGCAGCCCCTAGCTGCTCAATCTGCCGCATCAATGAGGAGATCGTATTCATTTGTGTCGAAGATATATCACTGTTATCCAGCAGCTTTGTCAGAATTTCTGACTGTGCATCTTGATTGATTTTATCCGAACTACCCTGACTGAATATTCAAACCTCCAGGCTACTTTGCCTGACTATCGCCAGCAGTTGGCTTTCCTGACGGTGGCCAACCACGCAATCACCTTCTTTCCTTCCCTTGTCTATCTTGAACAGAACTGGCGCGCGAGGGCTAAAAACCCGTTTCTGCGTATATTCTTCGTTTCCCAACCCCATCTTCTCGTTTAAATCTGGCTTGTTGGGGCAGGCGCGTGCGATTTAATTTTTCACTTTTTAATCTTTAATTGGCGCTCTCCTTCCACTTTCGCTTTTGACTTGTTAATTGCTAATTGCTAATTTCTGGTTTCCCCTTACCAGTAAAAGCTCCAACCTTTATATTTTACGAGGTCTAATGACATAAGGTGCAGCCACCGATCGGGCTAGCGCTGCGGAATCCAGTGCGGCATCTGGGCTGTAAACTCCTGCCCAAACAGCAAACAGGTTATTTGCTAACTCTACAATTTTTGCCTCGCTGCCCGTTCCCCAGAGCGAGGGTTCTCGGCCCTCGGCTAGCTGCTGCGAATTAACCTCAGCCGAAGATACCTGTCGCCATTCTACAGGAATCCCAGCAACGCCGTTATAGGCTCCAGACAAAGCTCCTGTCAAAGCGCAGGTTATTTGTCCGGCTATACCACAGCGGGCAGCCCGCACCACTGACAAGCGCAAGTCTTCTGGGGTGTTCAAAAAGCAGTAGAAAGCTAAGGCAATGGGAATGAAATTTCCTGGGTTGACAATTGACTGGGTTTGTAATTTTTTTTCACCTTCGCCCTGTCTTTCTCGCAAAGCTGTGGCGCTTTTGCACAGATGAGTGGCGGCTGTTTCTAAATCGGCTCCCTTTTCTAGTAGTATTTGCACTTGCAGCAGCAGCTCTGTTATGGCATTATCGGTTTTCAGGTAGGCAAGTGTTTGCTCGATCGCTGTCGCGGGGTCAAGTCTTTCTTTGAGAGATCGGGCGATCGTATATGCTACTGCTAAAATTGCTGTTTCCCATTCTGGCTGGTTTTCGTTGTGCCAAACCTCTATCGCCAGCATGATTTTTTCTCGCAGCTTGGCTTTATTTTCGTGAAAAAACATCGCGGATGGCAGCGCAGCAAGGGCAGCTTCACCAGGATTAAGTAAGGTTTGAAACTCACTGTTGCGGGGATGGTAGATTTCCGACTTGGCAAATGCTTCCCAAGTATCGCGCCAATCTTTTAAATCTAAACCCCTACACCGAATTAAACTTTGAGCGCACGCTACCGCAAGTCTCCCGGATTCGGATGAGTCTTTGCCACTTGGGATTTTACTGTTGACAGAATTCAACGCCAATGTTGCCCCTCTTAGGGTCAATTGTTGGTGTTTCGTCAGTTGTAAAATCGGCTGCAAGTCTTCTGTTTGGGGGGGAATACCCACGAGTTGCCTCTGGTATTGCAAACCTAGAGAGTCTCCTAAAACTGCCCCCAGGATGGTTCCTTGAAACTTGCTCAACAGGGAATGCCGCATTTGAATTTAACTCAATTTGTTAGTAATATCATTTCCGGTTACACCGGAATGATGTTGACGGTTGACTGTTGACGCCGTGAACTGTCAACGCCGTGAACTGTCAACGCCGTGAACTGTCAACGCCGTGAACTCGGATTTACTATTCCGATGCTAACGGATTTGATATAATTGGTAATTGGTAATTTAGAATTCTTCCTGGTTTCCTTCTTTGCCTAATTCTTGTGATTAATTTGAATTCAACCCAAACATATAAGGGCTGGTTTTCCATCTAAAACCTGCCCTCATCCGATCGCTACAATCGGTAAATTTTTAATTTTTAATCAGGTAACTAACTAGAGCTTGCAGCCCCAGCCGATAACTTTCTGGGCCAAAACCGCTGATTTGCCCGATCGCCACCGCTGCTATAAACGAGTGATGCCGAAAAGCTTCCCGCCGGTAAATATTGCTCAGATGAACTTCTACCGCAGGGATATTCACCGCGGCGATCGCGTCTCTAATTGCCACACTCGTATGAGTATAAGCTCCAGCATTAATCAATAAGCCTTGGTGCTGCCCTAACATCGAGTGAATTGCATCCACCAACACCCCTTCATGATTCGACTGCTGAATTGAGACTTGCACCTGGAGGGCTTGCGCTTCTCGTTCTAGCAACTTGTTGATATCATTTAAAGTCGCAGAACCATAAACTCCAGGTTCTCGCTGACCCAATAGATTCAGATTAGGGCCGTGAAGTACCAGGATATTTAACAATTTTAAAATTTCCAGCGCAACAAAAATTATGAGAGTTTTGACAGGGGATTTAGAATCAGTCTGCCACCTCAAACGTCAAACCTTAAACCTCAAACTTCTAATGCAGTCCCGACTACCTGCGATTCCTCGGTTGGTTGACAGGAATACGAATCGGTTCGAGTTCCGGTTCAGGTTCTGGACTCAGCAGTCCTTCTATCAGCTTGCGAACCCATTCTTTAATTTGTTCCAGCACCTTTTCAATGTCTTCCATTGAACGGATAGCTCCTTTTTTTATAGTCTAGATTGCTAAACCGACGGCTAAATATCTGAAAACAAGCAAGCACGACCTTGAAACCAAAGGTCAAACTTGCTTTCTCGCTTGCTGGTTATTTTGAGCAATGGAGAGAGTCAGTATCTTGGCCAATCAGTCCTATCTTATTATCATAACGAATCTTTACAGATAATCAAGAGGCAAAAGGAAAATTGCCGAATTATCTCGGAGTAGACAGTGTTAAATAAAGCTTAAGCTTACGGTTGACTGTTGACAATTGACCAATCGTAGGATTTTTTCTACGCTTTTGCCAACAATAATTTACGCCGGAGTCGATCGATCGCCGTACAGCTACTCAGATTCCGAATCCAATCGCGGCCTCTGGCATCGCCAAAACGGTATTCAAAACTTTCTGCGTCGCCGTCGGGGCCCGCTAAACCGACATAAACCAGTCCGACAGGTTTAGCATCTGTGCCGCCTCCGGGCCCGGCGACGCCTGTAATGCTCAACCCCCAATCGGTATTGAGGCTGGCGCGAACTCCCGCAGCCATTTGTTTGGCCACTTGGTGGCTGACTGCCCCAAATTCGGCTAAATCTTGCGGATTAACACCTAATAATCCTTCCTTAACCCGATTGTCGTAAGAAATAATCCCGCCTAAAAAGTAGCTCGAACTGCCGGGAACACCAGTCAGCATCGCCCCCAATCCACCTCCCGTGCAGGATTCAGCCACGCTAAGAGTTTGCCCCGCATCCAGCAACAATTGGCCGACAGTCGAAGCGAGGGTATCGCTATCAGCACCGTAACAGTCTAAGCCGGCAATTTGCCGCAATTGTTGTTCGATCGGCTCAATCAAGTTTTTCGCCGCCACTTCCGACTCCGCGCGGGCCGAAATCCGCAGTTTGACTTCGCCGTGATTGGCGTAGGGAGCCACAGTAGGATTAGTTAAATTCAGAAAACTATCTACTTTTTCGGCCAATGCCGACTCAGCAATCCCCCAAAATTTTAATGTGCGGCTGTAAATAGTGGCGCTGCACCAGCCGTTATTTTGCAGGAAAGGAACGGCGGTTTCTTGCCACATTAAGTGCATTTCCGCCGGTACGCCGGGAAATGTCATTACTGTCACGTTAGAAACCGGCTGCCAAATAATGCCCGGTGCAGAACCGCTGCGGTTTGGCAGAATGTCCGCAGTTTCTGGAATTAAAGCTTGTTTGCGGTTGCTGGGACTCATGGTGCGTCCCCGCTGGGCATATTTGTATTCGATATCTGCAATAATTTCCGGCTTTTCGATGAGGGGAACCCCAAAAAAATCGGCGATCGTTTCGACTGTGAGGTCGTCTGGTGTGGGGCCCAGGCCTCCGGTGAACAGCAAAAGCTGCGATCGACTGACGGCGATTTCTAACACTTGTTTGATACGTTCTGGATTATCCCCCACCACTGTTTGATAGTAGTGAGGGATTCCCAGACTCGCTAATTCTTTGGCTAAAAACTGGGCATTGCTATTAAGAATATCGCCTAACAGCAATTCAGTGCCAACACAAATAATTTCAGCAACCATTATTCGATTTTAGATTTTAGATTTTGGATTTTGGATTGGGGAATTGGGCATAGGGCATAGGGCATAGGGCATTGGGCATTGGGCATTGGGCATTGGGCATTGGGCATTGGGCATTGGGGAATTGGGCATTAGAAATTATTTTTCTTCCTTCTTCCTTCTTCCGACGGACATCGGACTGACATCCGTTACATCCGTTACATCCGTTACACAATCCGTTGCCGAACTTCCTTCTTCCTTCACCTAGCGTGTCTCCAAACTTTCCAGCTAGCATATCCCAGCAAACTTGTTGCACCCATAGCGTAAATTACGCCGCTGGGAAGCGAAAAAGCTAGGGCTAAACTTCCCACCCACAGTGTCAGTGAGTAAATAAATAAAACCGCAAATCGATGGGACAGTCCGGCTTCTAGAAGTCGGTGGTGGAGATGGCGCTTGTCAGCAATAAACGGTGACTTGCCGTTGCGAAGTCGATCGAGAATCACCGCCGACATATCTAAAATCGGTACAGCTAAAATTAAATATGGCAGCAACACAGAAGTAACAGCCGTAGTTTTAACTAACCCAATTACTCCCACTCCAGCGAGAGTAAACCCGATAAAATAAGCCCCGCCATCTCCCATAAAGATTTGAGCCGGATTGAAGTTGTAGCGCAGAAATCCCAATGTCCCGCCAGCCAAAGCCGCTGCAATCAGGGCCGCCGCTGGTTGGTGCATCGCCAGACTGACAATCAGCATCACAACTGCTGCAATCCCTGAAACTCCCGCCGCTAAACCGTCTAAACCATCAATCCAGTTGATGGCATTCGCCATGCCGACGAGCCAAATTACGGTAATTGGCAAGCTCAGCCAGCCAATATTAGTCAGTCCCAAGGAGGGAACTGTGAGAAACTCAATCTGTACGCCCGCGTACCAAACGATGCTGGATACGCCAATTTGCATGAGCAAGCGTTTTAAGGCCGAGAGTGAAAATAGGTCGTCTGCTAAACCGATGAGGAAGAATCCGATGCCGCCGAGGGTGACTCCCCAAATTTCGTATTCGTCTTTGGGATTGAGAACTTGTCCGTTAGCATCGATGAAGCCTCCTGAGAGCCAGACAAATAAGAGGGCAGTGATAGTGCCGAGAAAGATGGAAACTCCTCCCAAGCGCACCATCGGGCGCTTGTGGACTTTTCGCTCGCCTGGCCGATCGACTCGCCCGCTTTTGAGACCAATTTTTTTGACTATTGGTGTACTCCAGAGGACGACGATCGCAGAAACCAGAAAAGCGAGTATGTGGTACAGATACTGGTACGGCATCTGAAATCAATTTTAAATAGTGCGGGGCAATTAGGCTGTCAGGCAGAGTCTACTACATTTCAGATGGCTTATAACAAGGAAACATCTTGAAGAGCGACTGGGGGTTTGGGAGTCGGAGATTTGCCGCAATGGCAGTTGCCCTGGGGCGAATTGTCAGGTTGTTCATTCATAACTCTCGAATTAACGATTTAAAATATCGACTCTTTCGCGAGCAAAAAAGTCGATATTTGGCGCGCGGGCCCAGTTGAGCGGTATCTTTCGCAACCGACAAATACCGTTAGTCAAACCAGCCCCGCCGGACAAATATCTTTACTAAAAACCGTATTGGCGATCGATATTTTTGGTGAAAACCGCTTGTCAATATCGCTACCGGCAACTCTCAATCTTTTCCTGCTCTTTTACCCTTTTACCCGTACACTTCCAACTACCAATTTCCCATTGCCGATCAGGAAAATTAAGCTAATGCCGGCACTTTCGAGTACAAGTGGGGATATAAGGGGAAGCGATCGCACAGTGCTGCTACTCGACGCAGGCAGTCTGCTGCGACGCTTTCATCATCTGGATTTAGCAGGCGATCGGCGATAATATTGCCAATCTCGGTAAATTCTGCTGTTCCCATTCCCCTGGTGGTCATCGCCGGCGAACCGAGTCTCAAACCGCTGGTGACAAAGGGAGATGCCGGATCGAAAGGCACGGTATTTTTATTAGCAGTAATATTCACACCGCTGACTAATTGGTCCGCTTGTTTGCCTGTCATGTTTACCGATCGCAAATCAACTAGCATTAAGTGATTGTCCGTGCCACCGGAAACGAGTTTTAAACCCCGCTGCTGCAACTGTGCCGCTAAAGCGCGCGCATTTTCAATTACTTGACCGGAATAAGTTTTAAATTCAGGCTTTAATGCTTCGCCGAAAGCTACTGCTTTGCCCGCAATGACGTGTTCTAAGGGCCCACCTTGAGTGCCGGGGAAAACTGCTTTGTCAAACTTTTTACCTAATTCCGGGTCATTGGTCATAATCAAGCCACCACGGGGGCCGCGCAGGGTTTTGTGAGTGGTGGTGGTGACTGCGTGACAGTGGGGGAGGGGGTTGGGGTGGTGCCCTGTGGCGACTAACCCGGCGATGTGGGCGATGTCGGCGAGCAGGTAGGCTCCGATTTCGTCGGCGATCGCTCTAAACTTCTCAAAGTCGATAATTCGCGAATATGCTGAATAGCCACAAATTAGCAATTTCGGTCGGTTTTCTTTGGCCAGTGCCAAAATTTCGTCATAGTCAAGCTGTTCTGTTTCTTGGCTGACGCCGTAGTGAAAAGCTTTGAACCATTTGCCGGATACGTTGACGGGCGAACCGTGGGTCAAGTGTCCGCCGTGGGACAAATCCATGCCCATTATTCCGTCTCCGGGTTCCAGCAAGCTCAAAAATACTGCAAAGTTGGCTTGAGCGCCGGAGTGGGGCTGGACGTTGGCGTGAGCGGCTCCAAATAGCTGTTTGGCGCGATCGATCGCAATTTGCTCGATGCCGTCAATAAATTCGCAGCCGCCGTAGTACCGTTTCGCTGGCAGTCCTTCGGCGTATTTATTGGTCAGCACTGAGCCTTGAGCTGCCATTACGGCTGCGGAGGTAAAGTTTTCGCTGGCGATGAGTTCTAGGTGGTCTCGCTGCCGCTGGAGCTCTTGCCCGATTAAATCGGCAATCAGCGGATCGGTTTTGGAAAGGAATTCTAAGTTACTGTCCGTCACAATAATCAACCTCTTGACAAATTTGGGATTGGGAATTGGGGATCTTATACCGTACTACGGATTTCGCACCATTGATATAAATATTACGTTGTGTTCAGGTTAAGCCGTTTGTCCCCAACTCCTGACATACAATGAAATTACTGGTGTGAAACCTGCCGGAGGTATCAAATGTTAGTCATTTTAATGGAAAATCAGATGCTTGCCCCTCAGTGTGTTTGCCAAAGTTGTTTGCTGGCCGATCGCACGGGCCAACCGCGCTGGAGCGGTGGAGAGCTTCGCTGCGGACATCCAGTTGCTAAACCTACGGAAAATTTGCCCGATCGGTACGAGTGTCAAATGGGCTTCACGATCGCTAATATTAAATAAAAAAGCCTGCATCTGGTAGTTGAGGCTACTCCCCGCTGAGTGAAAAGCAAATTCCGGCAGAGTCGAAACACAAACCCTGCTGCTGCGTTATCCTGAGTTTAATGGAATTCATAGTTAATCGATAGACTCAGGAGAGTTCATTATGACTTGGCGCGGATCTACAACTGTTCCAGACCGGATTTTTGCTTCTTTGCCTTATTTGCTCCCGTTGGTTGACGGGCTTGCCTTTGGCAGGTTTCTGTTTACACAGTTTCCTGTCCTGCAACTGTTGTTGATACCGCTAGCTCCTTTGATGCAAATTTATAGTTTGCCCTTTGCTAGCTTGATTATCTTCTTTGCTCTGTATTTAGGAGTAGTTAGAAACGAAAACATCAGTCACTTCATTCGTTTTAATGCGATGCAGGCGATTCTTTTAGACATTGTTTTGATGCTGTGCGGTCTGGTTTTGCCGATTTTTTCTAACGGCCTCCAAGTCGCCTTTATTGCGGAAACTCTGTATAACATGGTGTTTTTGGGCGCTTTTGCTGCATTTGCCTATGCCGTCGTGCAGTCGCTTTTGGGACGCTATGCAGAGATTCCCCCGCTTTCGGATGCTGTTTATATGCAGGTACGATAAATCAGTCATTGGTCATTGGTCATTGGTCATTGGTCATTAGTCGGGAGAGGGCGCGTGCGTGAAATGGTTAACTCTTTCCAGGGCGCAAATCATCGCTAAACACGGCCCTACAAGCTCCTAAAAGACATTGTTGTTTTTGCACTTACCTAATTAATAACTAATGACTGATGAGTGATGACTAATGACTAACAACTACTGTATTTTCAAGACTGCCGATGCCTTCAATTTCGATGCGGACTCGATCGCCTATTTGTAGCGGCCCTACTCCTTGTGGCGTTCCAGTCAGTATCACATCGCCGGGAACGAGGGTCATTATTTGACTGATGTAGCAGACGAGAAAGTCTGGGGAAAATACCATGCGATCGATCTGGGATGACTGTACGGGTTGCTCGCTCTCATTGACAAAAGTCTGCAACTGTGCAGCAGGACTCAGTTCGCGGACAATCCAAGGCCCCAAGGGACAAAATGTATCGAACCCTTTGGCCCTGGCCCACTGGTTGTCCCGTTTTTGCAAATCTCTAGCTGTTACGTCATTGGCGATCGTATAGCCCCAAATTTTGCTGTGTGCTTGTTCGGGAGTGCAGTTGGTACAATGTTCGCCAATTATCAGGGCCAATTCTCCTTCGTAATCTACCCTTTCCGACTGCTGCGGATAGCGAATCGCTGCACCAGCAGGGATGACGGCACTCGGAGGCTTGAAAAACAGCAGGGGTTCTTCCGGTACTGGGGTTCCCATCTCGGCGGCGTGATCGACATAATTTTTGCCTACGGCTACAATTTTTGAGGGAGAGCACGGGGCGAGAATTTGGTAAGTATCTGGTGAAAGTTCCAAATCGGTTGGTTGTCCTTGTAACCAGGGCGGTGCATCAAATACTTGAACGCTGTGGCTTAGTTGCAGTAAACCGTAATGGATGTGTCCTTGTGTTGTTTTGACTCGAACGTAGCGCTGGGCCATACTATTTTAGATTTTAGATTTTAGATTTTAGATTCTAGATTCTAGATTAAGAGGATATAGGCATAATTGCGGAAAATTAATTTGTTTATGCCCGTTTAAGATTTTCGCTGTGCAATTTTGCAAGCGCTTTCTGTACAAATGCCGTGCAGCGGTAGATCCCAGGGGTCAACTGGTAGCTGGGCGACCAAGGCAAATTCAAAGATAATGCCGATCGTAACTTTTGATTCCCACTCAGCTAAACTGAGCATTCGATCGTAATAGCCACCGCCGTAGCCCAAGCGATAGCCGCGAACATCGCAGCCTACTGCGGGTACGAGCATTAAATCTACTTCTGAGTGGTCTATTTTAGGAGCATCTGGCAGGGGTTCGAGTATGCCATAAGCTCCAGTATGTAAAGCATCTCCGGGCTGCCAGATGTGCCAGGATAGCTCTTTGCCGACACAGCGGGGAAATCCCCATTTTTTAGGGGTGGGAATGGCATTTGTGGGACAGGCATCTTGCCTGTCTCCAGAATTGAGCAGGGAAGATGCCTCCTCCACAGAAGATGTAAATAGGGGACTTAAATCTGGTTCTTGGCGGCAACTGAAGTAGGCGAGGATTGTTTTTGCTTGGGTGAATAGGGGCGAGTTTTGCAGATGATTGCAGATGCTCGTGCTCTTTTGTCTCCATTCTTGTGCTGATAAGGATTTGCGAGTGTTGAGGAGCGATTTTCTTAATTCGGTTTTAGTTAATGAAGGTTCAGCAGTATTCATATTTGCGATCGAATCTCTCGTTTGACTTCCAGTCCGACAGGGGTTGAAGACCCCTGTCTCACAGCGAAAGTCCTCTAAAAGAGGACTACAATTAATTGCATTTTCATTACACTCTGTAGTCGGTTTTAACTCACATCTTGCACCATTGTTAAGAACGGGCAAGATGCCCGTTCCACAAAGAGTTAATTTTCTTGTGGAACAGGCATCTTGCCTGTTCCTAAACAAGTAATTGAGAATGGTGCAACATATCATTTTTAACCGACTTTAGCTTTGAGGCAGGGGTTTAAACCCCTGCCGGACTGCCGGACTGTGGGAAAGTATCAACATTCGGTTTTAGTTAATGAAGGTTGAGGAGTATTCATATTTGCGATCGAATCTCTCGTTTGACTTCCAGTCCGACAGGGGTTGAAAACCCCTGTCTCACAGCGAAAGTCCTCTAAAAGAGGACTACAATTAATTGCGTTTTCATTACACTCTGTAGTCGGTTTTAACTCACATCTTGCACCATTGTTAAGAACGGGCAAGATGCCCGTTCCACA
>NZ_JAUBTI010000010.1:92662-129072 GCF_036702415.1 Microcoleus sp. D3_18a_C4
TTGCCTGTTCCTAAACAAGTAATTGAGAATGGTGCAACATATCATTTTTAACCGACTTTAGCTTTGAGGCAGGGGTTGAAACCCCTGCCGGACTGTCGGACTGTCGAAAAGTATCAACATTCGGTTTTAGTTAATGAAGGTTCAGCAGTATTCATATTTGCGATCGAATTTCTCGTTTGACTTCCAGTCCGACAGGGGTTGAAAACCCCTGTCTCATAGCGAAAGTCCTCTTTTAGAGGACTACAATTAATTGCATTTCCATCACATTCTGTAGTCGGTTTTAACCGACTTTAGCTTTGAGGCAGGGGTTTCAACCCCTGCCGGACTGTCGGACTGTCGAAAAGTATCAACATTCGGTTTTAGTTAATGAAGGTTGAGGAGTATTCATATTTGCGATCGAATCTCTCGTCTGACTTGGAGTCCGACAGGGGTTGAAAACCCCTGTCTCATAGCGAAAGTCCTCTCAAAGAGGACTACAATTAATTGCATTTCCATCACATTCTCTAGTCGGTTTTAACCGACTTTAGCTTTGAGGCAGGGGTTTAAACCCCTGCCGGACTGCCGGACTGTGGGAAAGTATCAACCAACTGGATTTGAGAGCACATATTGTCTCACCACAGGACAAACGCTGAATAGCGTTTCATTCTCCCGTTCTTCTATTTCAACTAACGATCGCCTCCCCAAAGATTGCAGCCCGTTGAATAACTCCGAGGGCGATAAATCGGCATCTTGTAGCAATTGCTCTATTGAAACTGAATTTGCTTCGCGGCTGAGGCGGCAGATTAGTTTTTTTTCTAATTCTGACAAACGATTTATCTGCGGGTGCAATGTTGCTGCCAATTCTTCCCCTAAGAATAGCGTATCATATTTCAAAAATTCTGCAACCCTACCTCGGAATATTTCTTGAATGGTGGTGGCGACTATTTTCAACCACAATGGATTGCCTCGGTAGGTGTTAATTAGGTTTTCCCATGTTTCGGGATTGAGTAAACTTTTTTGCCGGAAAATTTCGGCTGCTGCTGTACCTATGCCTTTGAGTTGTAAGCTGCGAACTGGTGATTTTTCTCCTTTTAATGCGGTAATTTCTCTGGGTGGTTCCCAACTGTTGAGGATTAAACAACTGTTGTGGGTTGTTTCTCCGATTTGTCTGAAGAGGATGCTGTAATTTTCGCATTCGGGGCGGTAATTTCCTGCTAATTGTCCGCTGCAGAGAATGGTTTGCACGTCGTCGAGGATAATGAGACAGCGGTTTTTTCGCAGAAATTCCATTAACAGGGAAAGTCGATCGGGGATGCTGCTAGGGAGTTCGATTTCGGGTTGATTTAAGAGAAATTCTAGGAGATTTTTTAGGGTAGTTTCTAAGGGTGGGGAGTGGCGGAGACTTCGCCAGATGACGTATTCAAAGTTATGCTGAATTTTTTGGATGAGGTGGAGGGAAAGTGCGGTTTTGCCAATGCCGCTGAGTCCTAATATTGCTGCGAGGTTGCACTTTTCTTGGACGATCGATTTTTCTAGGGTGGCGAGTTCGGATGTGCGTGAAGCGAAGCTATCGCCATCAGGCGAATCGCACAATAATGAAATATGAGGTGCGTCTGCTAAGTCTAGTCTGGTTTGAGGTTGGGATGTGTCTGAGGTGGGGGTGGAGGGCGATCGGGTTTTTTGAATTTCTGAAGCTTGGGTATCTGTACAAACATTGACGTTACCAATGTGTAGAAAATCATTGCCAAAATTTGATGATACGATGAATACTTGTTGTCTTTCAAGTGCAGAGCGTAAATTTGATTGAGTTACTTCTTCATCTAATACATTTGATAAACGTTTCCATAATTTTGAGGCGATATTTCTGATGTGACCTTCGCTACAATATGATGTTTCTGCGATTTGAGAGTATTTTTGACCTTCCCATACACCCAGCAGGATAGCTTTTTGCAGATCGTCGAAGTGTTCTCCGGTTTTGGCGAAAACCATTTCGTCGGCAAATCTCAAGACTTCTTGAACGTCCATTGGTCGGGTAGGTGTAGTGGTTTTGCTTATTTTATCAGACTTTTTCTGACATTTTATGATATCTATTACAAAATGTGACTTTTTGCAAGAGAGATATTCTGTAACATTAATTACATTTAATTACAGTTAATCATAGACTACAATGAAAAATTCTGTATATGATATATTTACGGAATTAAAGGTCGTAATTTAATAGCGACAATTAAATTCCATGTTGTTTATTTCGTTGGTAAACTAGGAGAATAAAGCTATGTCTGTCTTCAATAGCAATGATGAAGAGCAAGCAAGAAAATGGTTAGAAACTCTGAAGGAAAAACTGCAAGTAACGCCGGGCAAAAAATTCACTTTTCTATTAGTTGGCCGTACAGGAGTTGGAAAGTCAAGCACTGTAAATAGTTTGATGGGTAAAACAATTGCTGTAGTCGGTGACTATGAACCTTGTACAATGGATATTAAAAAGTATGAGAATGAACTCAATGGGATTAATTTCACTATAATTGATACTCCTGGCTTGTGCGATGATCTTGAGGAAGTTGGAAATGATTATAAATATTTAGAACGGATGCGTTCCGATGTCAGCCATGTTGACTCTATGTGGTTTGTCAGCCGTTTAGATGAAACAAGAGTTACTAATGACGAAAAACGAGGAATCAAACTGATTTCTGAGGCTTTCAATTCAAAAATTTGGGAACAAGCTGTTATTATATTTACTTTTGCAGGTGCAAAGAATGCCTCAGACTATCCGATTGCATTGGAGAAAAGGACGGAACTCATTCGGAAAGAGATCGCTAAATACACTGGGATTGGAATAGCAAATAACGTTCCGTCAGTTGCAGTTGATAACAAAAGTGAGAGAACTCCCGATGGACAAAAATGGTTAGGTGAACTTTATACGCAGATATATGCAAGAATTTCTGCTAAAGGTGCAGCACCATTTTTCATGGCAACTGTAGAGCGAGTCAAACGACCTGATAAGGAAAGAGAAGTTATAATAGAAAAAATTTATGAGCCAGCCCCAACATATACACCTATTGAGCTTAATGAGAGGCAGGCTGCAGTAGTCGCAAATAAGACTTCTGAGGTGCTAGGACTTGCAGCGATGGGAGGAACTGTTGGGGCTACAATTGGATCTATAGCTGGGCCTGTCGGTGCTAGTATCGGGGGTGCAATTGGTGCAGCAATAGGATTTTTAGGTGGGTTTTTCCGTTGGTAAACTATGCGTAAATTCCTGCTAGTGGGACGGACAGGTGTTGGTAAATCAAGTTTTATCAATGCCGCGTTTGGTAGTTACATTGCTGAGACTTCAGAGTATGAAGCTTGTACAAAAATTGTTGAGCATTATGCTTACAAAACTCCTCTAGGCGATGTCTCTCTTATCGATACACCTGGATTAGCCGAGGATAACGAAGCCTGTGATGAAGCCTACCTATCTTTAGTACGGGCTAAAGTTAATTTAGCTCAGATTTATGCAACCATCTATGTGAGTAGGCTTAACGAAACTCGTTTTCGTCCAGATGAAAAGCGAACACTACGCCTTTTGACTAATCGACTTGGTGCATCTATTTGGAATCGCTCTATCCTGGTTTTAACGTTTGCTGCATCTATACCTAACCATCAACTAGAGATAGTTGCAGAAAAAAGGAATCAACAAATTTTTGAGTTTATCCAAAATCTCACCAAAGAACAGGATATTGACCAAATATTTCAAGGATTTGAGCAAACATGGTTAGTTGATAATATTGTAGAAAATTGGACATCTGATGGATTACCTATTCTCTCATTATTAACAGATTGATCTCTAATCTGTTCCTTTCACGGTTAATTCTACTCATTAACTAATTAGACAATAAACCTGCAATTTAGTTTATCATAGGGCTTGCTGAATAAGCGATCGCCCTTCCTTAACTGAGGCGCGATCGCCCTCATAATATCACAGTCTCAAACTATTTCCGAGGCTAAAAGCCTACCGTCAACTCGCTCATATTCATCTTCCACTAGCCACGAGTGAGCCTCATCGTAACTTGAACTTAAAAACAGGGGTTTATAATTCGCCGATGGCTCGTAAATACAACACTTACCATTTTTGCCACCCACTAACATCAGAATTCGAGGCGGGAAAACAATCGGATCTACCCACAACTCGATAAATTCCCAATCATTGATTTGTTCGACGAGGTTTGGTGCGGGGGATAACATGGTAATTATTAGTTCCTTTGATAATTTTAATTATTTATTCCCTAGATCGCACTTCGTCAATTTCTGCTTCTGAATCTTCCTTCGTAAAAATTACATCCTCATAAATAGCATCAATACCTGTGCGAAAATCTACGCTAGCCAAGTGAATTTCGCTTCCTTGAGTATAGGAATACAACACCCACAACCCTTCAGCATTGCGACGAAAACACTCTACCCGCTCACGCTTTTGGCTAATTAACACATACTCTTGAAGGGTTTCTAATTCTTGGTAGTCAGCAAACTTATCGCCCCGATCGAATCCTTCCGTACCATTAGACAACACCTCGACAATTAAACAAGGATATCTTTTAAAAGATTGAGATGATTTGTCCCGTTCGTCGCACGTTACCATCACATCAGGATAGTAGTAAATATTCTTCGATTCAATCCTGGCTTTCATGTCGGACATATAAACACGACAGCCCCTACCCCGAACATGATTTCTCAACAAGGTAACTAAGTTGACAGTAACAGTTACATGAGCGTCATTTGCACCTGCCATTGCATAGACTTCGCCCTGAATATACTCATGTTTGAGCGGACTGAGTTCTTCTAACTTCAGATACTCTTCCGGCGAGATATAATTGTGGGTGCGATCGGCAATCATTGGCTTTCCCAAAATTCAGTTTTCGATGATTTCAGTCGAGGTATTTGTATTATAGCAGTTTTCACTCGGATGAAATACAGGACACAGCAGTAGGGACACGGCACTGCTGCCGACTATTGTGAGTGAATTTTCACCCGAATTTGTATAATTTCTTAGTGCCAGAAGGCGGACTGGTTTGTGTAGGATAGGTGGCAACCGGCGACTATTATAAATGAGGTTTCTAACCCGCATTTAGTATTATTCCTAAAAAAACCCGGTTTCTTCAAGAAACCGGGTTTTTCACACTCAAACTGCGTGTTGTCGATACCAATCAATCGTATTTTTCAACCCATCCTTAAACTTCACCTCAGCAACAAAACCAAACTTTTCCTTAGCCCTTTCCGTGTCCAAACAGCGGCGAGGCTGACCGTTCGGTTTGTCTGTTTCCCAAACAATTTCTCCCTCAAATCCCATCAATTCGCAAATCGTTTCCACTAACTCGCGAATTTTAACTTCGCTATTCGTTCCCAAATTAACTGGGTCAGATTCACTGTAAGATTGAGCCGCCATCACAATTCCTCGGGCGGCATCTGTGGAATACAAAAACTCGCGGCTAGGGCTGCCGTCGCCCCAAACTGGGAGTGTTTTGTCTCCCCTTTCTTGCGCTTCGTGGACTTTGCGAATTAATGCGGGGATGACGTGGGAACTTTTCGGATCAAAGTTATCTTCCGGGCCGTACAGATTTACTGGTAGCAAGTAGATACCGTTGAATCCGTACTGCTGGCGGTAGGATTGCAGTTGCACTAATAAAGCTTTTTTGGCAATTCCGTAAGGTGCGTTAGTTACCTCTGGATAGCCGTTCCACAGGTCATCTTCTTTGAAAGGAACTGGGGTGAAGTTGGGATAAGCGCAAATCGTGCCGACGCAGACAAATTTTTCGACTCCTGCTTCGTAGGCGGCGTGGATTAGTTGCACGCCCATCATCAAATTGTCGTAAAATAATTCAGCGGGTTTGAGTTGGTTTAAGCCGATGCCGCCGACGTGGGCGGCGAGGTGAACGATCATATCTTGTTGGTCGGCGGCGCGCTTGCAGTTTTCCATGACGCGGAGGTCGCAGTCGCGCGATCGACTTACAGAAATTTTATCAGCATCGGCCCCTGCTTTTACTAGCTGGTCGATTACCTGACGGCCCAAGAAACCGGCGCCGCCCGTGACTAGAATGCGTTTGTTGCTTAAATCCAAGCTGGTCATAATTTTAGCCTCGGGATTTTGAATAAAGGTCGATCGACAATTTCAATTCTAAAATTGTTGCTTTAGCAAAAAAAGCTTTCAGCTACAGGATGAGGTGGCCCACAAATCTGTTTTAGCTGCGGCAGATAGGGACAATTTGCTCATTGCACACCCAAAAGTTAGATTTATGAGCCGCGAGCCCTCAACTATCATTTTAATGTTTTTATTAGCCCGCACCTCCGAAAATTTTGGGAGCAATTAAGCGGGTTCTTTGAATGCCGATCGCGCTACGCTAATAGCTGTAACAACCCTCTCATCGGTTGTGAAGTGTTGTGCAGGGGCTATCCTCCTGTGCGCCCCGTGAAATGGGTAAACACGGGGCCCTACCCCTACAAATTGTTCGCACTGACGGCTTGGTTTAGCGACTTAATCAAATCCGTTGCCCGAACCCCGACCTTGCTCGTCTAAAGCTTTGATATCAGCATCTACCATTAAATGTACTAACTCCTGAAAAGTTACAGAAGGTTCCCAATTTAATTGCTGGCGCGCCTTAGTCGAATCGCCTATCAACAGTTCGACTTCTGCAGGCCGCAAGTAGCGTTCGTCAAACTCCACATATTTTTGCCAATCTAAATTGACGTAAGTAAAAGCTAAATCGAGAAATTCCTTAATGGAATGGGTCTCGTTGGTAGCAATGACATAATCGTCAGGCTTGTCTTGTTGCAGCATCAGCCACATCGCCCGCACGTAGTCTTTAGCATAGCCCCAGTCCCGCTTGGAATCGAGATTGCCCAAGTAAATCTTTTTCTGCTTGCCGGCGACTATTCTGGCCACGGCGCGAGTAATTTTGCGAGTTACAAAAGTTTCGCCACGACGGGGAGATTCGTGATTGAACAAGATGCCGTTGCAGGCAAAAAGTCCGTAAGATTCGCGATAATTTATTGTTTGCCAGTGACCGTAAACTTTGGCGCAGGCGTAAGGACTTCTGGGATAAAAAGGAGTTGTTTCTTTCTGCGGAACTTCCTGTACCAAACCAAACATTTCCGAAGAACCTGCTTGATAGAACCGCACTTCTATGCCGGTGCGGTGCTGATAGTCCCGAATTGCTTCTAGCAGGCGCAATACTCCCATTCCTACTGTGTCAACCGTATATTCCGGCGAGTCAAAACTGACTCGAACGTGAGATTGAGCGCCTAAGTTATAAATTTCTACCGGCTGAACTTCTTCCAATATCCGGCGGAGAGTGGTGCCGTCCGTCAAGTCGCCGTAGTGTAGAAACAGGCGCGCACCCTCGCTGTGAGGATCGACATAGATGTGGTCAATTCGATCGGTATTGAAACTAGAACTGCGCCGGATAATGCCGTGAACTTCATATCCTTTCTCTAACAGTAATTCGCTCAAGTACGAGCCGTCTTGACCTGTAATACCTGTTATTAGCGCTCGCTTACGTTGGGTCATCTGATTTTCCTTTGACAGGCTGTGTTAATTCACAATAAATTTTTTGGCAGAGGCTGTTGCTCCCTGCCGGCCGTATTCTCAAACTGCTTTATAAAACTTACTCAAACTTAACTTTAGTTACCTAAAGCCAGTTGAAGTTTACTTCCTACGCTGTTGGGTAGTGGGCTATCCCAAGATAAGTAGGCTATCCCCCTTAAGCCAAAGGTTATAGAGTTAAGCTTAACACCTAAACCTACAGTAGTCTATCTAGAAGAACTGATCTTTCTAGATGAAGAAGAGGTAGGTTTATTTAACTATTTGCCCCTTTAGTTAAGCTCACAATTATTCGATCGGCATCCAGGAACTGTTAAGTTTTGACAAAGAGTTTGTCGCTGACGGTCAGTAGTCAGCATCAGTGGTCAGTAACAAATAAAACTAACTACCGATTGCTGACTGCGGACAAAAATTAGTATGCGCCGTTATTTTTGGGAAAAATCACAACTCCAATTGTTTTGAAAACAATCCACATATCCATCCAAAGGTTTTTGTCATTTGCGTAATAGAGGTCGATTTGGACGCGACGGGGATAGGGAATGTCGTTGCGACCGGACACTTGCCACAAGCCTGTAATTCCAGGTCTTATGGTGAGAATTTTGTTGATGTGACGACCGTATCTCGGCAGTTCTTCTTCAACTAAAGGTCTCGGCCCGACGACGCTCATATCTCCTTTTAAAACATTCCAAAACTGGGGAAACTCGTCTAAACTGGTCATTCGTAAAAATCTTCCAATCCAGGTAATTCGAGGGTCTTGTTTCAGCTTGAAATTGTCCTCAAACTCTTGACGCAAATGCGGAGAATTTTCCATGATTTCCAGCAATATATCATCCGCATTTTCCACCATCGTTCTGAATTTCAGGCAATAAAACCTTTGACGGTTTTTGCCTACTCGTTCCTGTACGTAAAAAATAGGACCGGGCGAGCTTAAGGCGATTAAGAAAGCCAAAAGCAGGTAAACCGGAGCAAACAGGATCAGAACCGATAAGGAAAACAGGATGTCAAATAACCGCTTGAAAAGTTCTCCGTCGAGGCTCTGTAGAGAACGACTTATGCGTCTATCTCCTTGCAGGACAGACCCAAAACCGCGTCTTGCGATCGCTCGAATTACCTTGCCGGAGATTAGTTGGCTGTCGGCAGTCATCTTACTCCTTCACTTCACACCACACACAGTCCTGATCATAAAGCCTCAAGACGCTTTGTTCTCTCAATTATGTTGCCAATACTCAATTTTCTGCCTTCAGAAGGCTTCAAAAGGCAGAAGGAAGAAGGAAGATGGCTTCTCAACGCACCAGGAAGAAGGCACAAGGCACTGATGCAGAGGTCTTCTGAAGGCACTTATACAAAGGCAGAAGGAAGATTGTCCCGCTATCGGGTTCTGGCACCCTCAAGCCCCAGACTCGGTAAAATCACGGGATTGAAATTCCTGATAGCAGCGTTCCACAAAAGCTAGATAGCGCTGCCCAAAGACATCGGGGGCAAACTGTTGAGCGCGCAACCTGCTGATTTCTGGCTCAAATTTGCCTTGCAACTGCTCAAATTCCTCGACAGCTTCGACTAATGCTGCTGCGGTTTGGGAGGAAAAAAATAAACCAGTCCCAGTCTCTGGGTGTTGGCGAATGTCGAGCACTGTCTCCAAAGCGCCCCCGGCTGCATAGGAAATTACCGGTGTTCCGCAAGCTTGAGCCTCTACCAAAGCTATGCCAAAATCTTCGCAAGCTGCATAGACAAAGGCTTTCGCCTCTGCCATGTACTTCTCAACTATGGAGGCGGGCTGCCAGCCGAGCACTTGCACGTTGGGTTTGGCGAGAAGCCGAATCATTTCTAATTCTGGCCCGGTGCCGATGACAATGAGAGTATGCCCTAGTTGATTGAATGCTTGGACGATCGCACTTACGTTTTTGTAACTTACCAACCGACAAACCGTGACGTAAAAGTCTTGTTTTTGCCGCATCAAGGAAAATCGCTCGATATTTACCGGCGGATAAATCACCTCGGCCCGCCGCCGGTAGCACCGCCAAATTCGGCGCGCAGTGTGTTGAGAGTTAGCGATGAAATAATCAACGCGATTGGCGGAAATTACGTCCCACTGCCGCAGTCGATGCAACAAATATCGCGTCAGCAGACCTTGGATGCCCCGTCCGGCTTTGCTGCTACGCAAATAGTCAAAAGTTAAGTCCCAAGCGTAGCGCATGGGCGTGTGGCAGTAGCAGACGTGCATTTGCTGGGGACTGCTGAGGATGCCTTTGGCGACGGCATGGGATGATGAGAGGATGATGTCGTATTCTCGCAGATCTAGTTGTTCGATCGCGATCGGCAGAAATGGCAAATATTTTTGGACGCCGCTGCGGGCCTTGGGAAAGTGCTGCAAAAAAGTTGTGCCAATCTGTCGCCCGAAAAGATAGCTTTCGGGATTGCTTGATTCAAAGTCGATGAGGGCATAGACATCTGCCTCGTCTACGTGTTTGAGGATTTCCTGTACTACGAGTTCTGAACCGCCAGTAGCTAAGGGCGTCAACCATTCGTGAACTAGGGCGTATTTGAGTTTTTTCACTTGTATTTGTAGCCGATCGAACGATGTGTTAGCGCCAGTTCTGTCAATATTAATCTTACTGAGGGATAACTTACGCAATATCGCGGCATCAACCAGGTTTCTAGGTAGGTATCTTCAAACTGAGATGTTGCACCATTCTCAATTACTTGTTTAGGAACAGGCTTTTCGGCCTGTTCCACAAAGAGTGAATTTTCTTGTGGAACAGGCATCTTGCCTGTTAAGCGAGAATGGTGCTCTTCGGTGAGTCAAACCAAGGATTTTGGGAATAAACGGAGTTTTTGTCAAATCAGCCACAGCAAAACAGGACTTTCCGGCAGTGATTTCCCAGATTGTTGACAATTAATACTATTAGGCTCAATACTAAAGGTGATTTGCGATCGGCTAAATCTTCGGAACGGGCGATCGGCTCAATGTGGTGTAAGGAAAAAATGTCCAAATTTTTGTGGAAGGGACTTTTAGTTAGTCCGGCGGTATTGGCAGCAAGTTTAGTCGTATCTTCGACAGCCCTAGCAGCAGAGCAACCTGTAGAAATTGCCGCCACAGATCAAGCGAATCAATTGCAACTAGCAGGTGCTGCAACCGAGGTGGCAAAGTCTGAGACGGCAGCGGTGACAGCCGAACCAGCGTCACTAGCTAGCAACTTGACTGTTGAGACTATTGAGAAAGAAAGTGCGAACCTCTACGAGGGCTTTCCTTCGGATCGCAACGCTTTCGCTAACGATTTGAGTGCCCCAGTTGCCGAACAAGCAAAAGCACCCGAAAACGCAGTTGCAGCAGATTTAAGCGAAACCAAACCCGCAGTCGCGCCCGCCAATTTAAGTGCCGAACAACCTGTCGCGGAGCAAATCCCCGCAGTCGCGCCCGCAAACTTAAGCGAAACCCAACCCGCCGTTGCACCTGCTAATTTAAGCGCCCAAGAGCAGATTTCCCAATCGACTGATTCAATTGCCCAACCTCAAGCACAGTCTAATCTTTTAGAACAAATCAACCAATACAGCGCCGAAGACAGTAGCAGCGAAAATGCGGCCGGCCAAGTAACATCTGTGTCGCAACTTTCCGACGTTCGGCCAACCGATTGGGCATTCCAAGCTTTGCAATCCCTAGTAGAGCGCTACGGCTGTATAGCTGGCTATCCTGACGGCACTTTTCGCGGCAACCGGGCGATGACTCGCTACGAGTTTGCAGCAGGTTTAAATGCGTGTTTGGATAAAGTTAGCGAGCTGATTCAAGGCGGTTCCAGAAGTCTGGCGACGCGAGAAGATTTGGCTTCTGTGCAAAGGTTGCAAGAAGAATTTGCGGCGGAATTGGCAACTTTGCGCGGCCGCGTCGATGCTTTGGAAGCGCGCGCCTCTGAATTAGAAGCAAATCAGTTTTCAACTACGACTAAACTCAACGGCGAAGTGATATTTGGTTTGGCCGGTATCGCCAGGGGAGATGATGCCGAGGGTCGCGAAGCTGATAAAACCACGGCTTTTGGTAGCAGGGTTCGTATCAATTTCGACACGAGTTTCTCAGGAGAAGATTTGCTGAGAACTCGATTACAAGTTTTAAATTTGGGTGCGTTTTCTACGGAAAATACGAAAACTGCTGAAGGGGAATTGCGGTTTAATGTCGGGCCTTTTGGCGAGGCTAACAATATAGTAGCTTTAGATGCGCTGCTTTACCAATTCCCTCTAGGCAAAAGCACGACTGTAATTCTCGAAGCTAACGCCGGCGCTGCTGATGATTTTGTTAACACTGTCAACCCTTACTTTGACGGAGACGGCAGCTACGGCGCTCTTTCTAATTTCGGTACTCGCAACCCAATTTACTATTTGCTTGGTGGTTCTGGCATCGCTCTGCGGCATGAGTTTGGGGAAAAATTAGAGCTTAGTTTGGGGTATTTGGCCGGCGACCCTGCGAACCCCACGCGGGGTAACGGTTTGTTCAACGGTTCTTACGGCGGTTTGGCTCAGTTGACTTTCAAACCGAGCGACACAATGGCTTTAGGTTTAACTTACGTTAATTCCTACAACTTAATTACCAATACCGGCAGCAATGCTTCTAATTTTCCGCAGCGTCTCGGTTCCTTCGGGTTCGACAGCGATAGCAATGTGCCAGTTTCTAGCAATTCCTACGGCGCGCAAGCTTCGTGGCAGTTGAACCGGAGATTTGCAATTGGCGGTTGGGCTGGTTACACTAATCAGCGCATTTTATCCAACTTGGGTACTCCTACGGGTTCTGTGCAGCGGGGCGATCAAAAAATTTGGAACTGGGCAGTTACTTTGGCTTTTCCTGATTTGTTGAAAGAAGGAAATGTGGCGGGGATTATCGTAGGTATGGAGCCGCGGGTGACGAGTTCTACTAATCGGACTTTGCCGGAAGATAAGGATACTTCGCTGCACGTTGAAGGTTTTTATCAGTTTAAGTTGAGCGATAATATTTCTATCACTCCTGGTCTGATTTGGCTGACTGCTCCTGACCACAATAAGAATAATTCTGATTTGGTGATTGGGGTTGTCAGAACGACGTTTACTTTCTAGGAGCAGCCCACATCGATTTTAGATTTTAGATTTTAGATTTTAGATTGGCGGTTTTAATCTAAAATCTAAAATCGCCAATCTAAAATTGTCTGAGTTGGGGTTTAGGGTTTAAACAGAAACGACCAGCTTTTGCTAAAGCTGGTCTGCACAAATAGTTAAATCCGTTGTGTTCCCACAGTGTTGTTCTCACAGTGAGGAAACCCAAGTTGCACGTTTCTTTGCAAAGGGTTCTAACAGAAACATCATCTCTCTTAAGGGGTATTATAACAACAAAATTTAATTTTCTGTAATAAAACTTTACATTACAGGCGAATATAAATTCTGATATCGTTTCCGGTTGCATCGGAATGATTTAACCGCAGAGGGCGCAGAGAACGCAGAGGGAGAGAATACAGAGATGAATACAGGACGATGCTACCGGATTTGATATTAGGGGACGATCGCACTCCCGGTCACTTTGTATAATCAAAGCTGGCTTCAAAAATCCGGTTTCTGCGTAGGTTTATCGCTTCCAAACAGGTTATTTTGGGTAAAAACGAGGTTTCGATTGCCGATCGACCCTTCACACACTTTGTATAAATCAAGCCGGGGCTTGCTGCGGTCTACCCCAGACAATTCGCTCCTGCTTGTATACAACCATACCCGGTTTAGCACCTTTCGGCTTGTATACATATTTCGGTTCTGTATAAACTACGGGGACTTGTTCGCTGTGGCGCGCGCGACTGTAGTAAGCAGTCATGTCGGCTGCAAATTGCAAATCGGTTTCTTCAGCCACAGTACCGGGTGTGAGACGCAGCAAGGCGTGGCTTCCGGGAATCTCTAGGGTGTGGAACCATAAGTCGTAGTCGTTGGCGGTGCGAAAAGTGAGTTGGTCGTTTTGGCGGTTGTTGCGCCCGATTAATAATTCAAAGCCGCTGGGGGTTTGGTAGCGGTGAAATTCGATCGCAGCATTTTTGTCCGTACTGCGGTAATCTGGTACGTCTAGATATTTTTGCTGGATTAGTTCTTCGCGGATTTCGGCGAGGGTTTGCAAATCTTGGGTGTTGCGGTAGGTTTCCAATACCGAAAGTGCGGCTTCAACTTGTTCTAAATAGTCGATTTCTTCCTGTACGGCGGCTAACAATGGTTCTACTGCAATGCGGGCTCTTTTAAGTTTTTGGTGTTTTTTGTAGAGGGCTTGAGCGTTTTGAACGGCGTTTTTTTCCGGGTTTAGGGAAATGATAACTGGTTTTTCGGTTTCAAAGTCGGGGAGAGAAATTGATTTCATTCCCGGTTCCCAATGCTGCAAATTTGCCATCAGCAAATCGGCTTGGGATTTGTGGGTGTCGGCGTCTGCTGATTGCTGTAAACGTTCTTTAAATGTGTTGGCTTTTAGGCGCAGTTTGGCTAGGACGTTGTTGAGTTTTTGGGTAAGCTGATGCCGCAGTTGCGCGAATACTTCTTGATTGATTTCGCCTGTGTAGTAGCTGTTAAGTAATTCTTGAACCGAAGAAGAATCAGAGGGCGGGCACGGGGGCACCGCCCCTACATTGTGATTTTCTGGTGTCGGCCAATCGATGACGGTGTAGCCTTCGGGGGTAAAACTTGGGTGAAATTTGGAGTTTTCTAGGCATTGCAGCCAGTATAGCCAGCGTTGGAATAGTTGCTGCCAGTCGTCGGGATTGAGGCTGTCGGTGGATTGTTCGGGGTCTAAAGAAGCCGATCGAATCATTGACAAAACTAAAGCCTTACTCATCCCTCGGTAATTCTTCAACAGATTGCCCTTTAATTGCCCAGGAACCAGGCTAATTCGTGATTGCCAGCGGTTTTGAGATTCGCTCAAACTCGGCACTGCATCGGTCAAAGACGGGGGCATTTCGTAGGGTTGCCCGGTTTGGATGGGACGGACGGTGGACTGTTTGGCGCTAACTTGGTGGGCGCAGGTGACAACGAGGTTATCTTGGGCGGTGAGGATGACGTTGCTGTATTTGCCCATGATTTCGGCGTACAGGTGCCAGAGGGCAGGTTCTCCGGGGCGTTTGGCGAATTGCAAGTCGATGACTCTTTCCCAGGAGGAAACAGGGGCGATGGAAACTAAGGCTAAACCGCTGAGTTGATGCCGCAGTTGTTCGCTGAAGGTGAAGGTATCGGGAATGCGGGGCGGGGGGTCGCCGACGCAGATGCGGGCGGCCACAGGATGCCAGGAAAGGTCAATCCAGCCACGCCCTTTCATGGTGCGGAGGGCTAGGGACACGGTAAATCGATCGCGCTGGTAGACTTGTTCTAAGCGCGCTGGCAGCCATTGGGCTCGCAGTTCGCTGCAAGCTGCGGTTAAAGTTGTAAAGTCTACGGGTTGCACGGTGGCCTCTTTGCGATCGAACTATCTATTTATATGCTGACAGATATCGGTCACATTTTACTAACTAATATCAAATTATTGTTTACTCTTGGGTTCGCATCCTTCGCTAGGAAAGCCCTTCAATAATCCCGTTAACAAATAACAAATAACAAATAACTAATAGACATCTCCTAAAAAGCAGGTTTTGAACAGGCATCCTGCCTGTTCCACAATAATTATGGGAGATATCTAATAACAACTAACTAATAACTTCCCGAATCAATTGCAAATGTTTGTCCAAAGGTGCGATCGTATTGGCGGCGATCGCGCCGCTAGCAGCAACAGCGGGCAAACCTATTCCCGGAAACGTCGAATCTCCGCAGCAAAACAGCCCCGCTAAAGGTGTTGTCGGGCCGGGAAACAAGCCGCTACCCGCCCGAATTCCGGGCCCGTAGGAACCGCGATGGCGGCGCAAAAACCGTTCGTGGGTTAGAGGTGTCCCAACTAAGGTGACTTCGCAGCGCGATCGAATATTGGGGATAATTCTCTCTAAGGCTTCCCACATTACCTCGGCGCGCGCTTGTTTTTGCAGTTTGTACTCTTCGCTGGTTCGATCGAGCTTTTGCCACAAATCGTAAGGCTCGTTTCCGGGGGTATATGCGTGAATGACGTGCTTTCCCGGAGGCGCGAGGTCGGGGTCGAGCAGGGAGGGAATCGAGACGAGAACGACGTTCTGAGGGGGGGAAACGCCCATTTCCCAGTCTTTGACGAAGATGTAGTGACAAGCCAAGTCCGATCGCACTCCGGCAGCATCAATTCCCAGATGCAGGTGCATGAAGCTGTCGCACTCCGGCGTCGCCTGCCGCTGTTGCCGAAACCTTTGCGGGACTGAGGTTTCAGGCAACAGTTTCAGGGTATCCCACACGGAAGCGTTGGAGACGACGGCTTTGTGCGATCGAATAATTTTGCCCGATCGCAGCCGCACGCCCGCAGCCCGGTTGTTTTCCACCAAAACTTCTGCAACGTGGGAATTTAGCAGCAACTGCCCTCCGTGGCGATCTAAACCGCGTACCAGGGCATTTACTAAAGCTGCACTACCGCCGATCGGATAGTCCAAAACTGCATTGGGGCGATACCAGTCGGCGAACATGAAAGCGACTTCGGCTGCGATCGTTCCGTCGGCGGGAAGTCCAGACAGCAGGAAACACAACAAATTCAGCCAATTTCGGACAAACGGATCTTTGACGTTTTTGTCCATAATTTTGCTGAAAGGGCCTGCAAGTGCGATCGCCTCGCCAGCACTTTGCAGGAAAGCCGGCGCAAATTTGCCGAGGGTAAAAACAGCGCCCAAATCGAAGCGCAAAGCCAGGGAGGGCAAGGCTGTGGCAGCTTTGGCGTAGGGTTCCATGATGCGCTGGAGTTGCTGCCATTCGGCGACTGCTGCCGCGCCGCGCAGTCGTGCGAGCACTTCGCCAAATTGACTCGCACCAACGGATGTGTCGAAATCGCCTTCTGGCAAACAGCAACCCCAGGTATCGTAGGTGATGCAGGGGAGTTTTTCGCCGATCGCATCCAAAACTTGCCGCAGCGGATTGGCAGACGGGCTGTAGGATAATCCTGAGTACAGGGAGGGCCCGGAGTCGAAGCTAAATCCGTCCCGTTCAAAACCGTGTGCGGCGCCGCCCGCGATCGAATGGCTTTCGCAAACCACAACCTCAAAGCCATAGCGGGCAAGCATTGCAGCGCAAGTCAAGCCGCCTATCCCGCTGCCGATGACGATGATTTCTGTGTCTGTGGGGGCGATCGCAACCATGTTTTTCTCCGCTACTTCAGCTAATATTATCAATGTCTTGCAGCTTTAGGACTTAGGCATTTAACTGTAGGCTCGATCGCCCCTAGCCCCCCAAAACACAAGGGGGGGGACAAGAAGCAAGCAGTTGACTGTAGGCTCGATCCCCCCTAGCCCCCCTTAATAAGGGGGGGACAAGAAGCAGTCAAAGTCCTTGTTAAAAATGGCGGGTTCAGAAGGATTCAAAGTCAACCCCTACTCCCCTTCTTAAGGGGGATTTAGGGGGATCTAGACTCAGCTACCACCCTTAAAATACAAATCTGTATATTATTAAATGGAAAATCTATCTATTCTAGAACAAGCTGCAAAATCTAATTCTAAACCATCTCCCGCCGCCGTAGTCGCAGCCCTCTTAGAAGCTGAGAAAAGGGCGAAACAAAATAAAATTCGCTATGGTTTCGAGCAATTAATCGGCAACTGGCAACTCTGCTTTATCACCGGCACGAAAAAGACTCGACAAAAAGCGGGAATTGTGTTAGGCGCGGGACGTTATATCCCTGAGTGGATTGCGAAAATTCAAATTGCTTATTCGGCAGAACCTTTTGCTGAAGGGGAAGAGAATAGCGAAACCGGCAGGGTGGAGAATTCGGTGCAAGTTGGGGCGATCGTACTAACTCTTTCGGGGCCGACTAAGTTTTTGGTTAATAAAAATATTTTAGCTTTTGATTTTACCAGAATTACCGTGAAAGTGTTGGGTAAAACTGTGTATCAAGGATTTATTCGCGGTGGAGAAGCGCGGGAGGCGGAATTTTTTAGTTTGAGTGTGGGGAAGCAGGCATTTTTTGCATATTTTCTGGTAGAAGATGGGATAATTGCGGCTAGGGGAAGGGGCGGCGGCTTGGCTTTGTGGGCGAGAGTTTAGACCAATTGAGGAGGCGATCGAGTAATTGTTTTTGATAGCAGCCCCGTATTGGCGAATTTCCAGGGGATTGTTAACCCCAAATACAGTCGAGATTGTCTGCATATTAACTCAGAAGGCTATGCGGCACTAAACAAGGAAATCGCTGGTATCTTAGTACCCTAGGATAACGCTAGGGTGGCTAATTCCGTTTATTTGACTCAGGAGTATAATTGTTAACACTGAAGGTCTAATTTGAATGTTAAAATATAGTAAAATCCCTTAGCTTGCTTGAATTCCAGTTATGGCTGAAAAATTAACAGTTAAAAACTTTGCTGGTATCACAGATTTGGAGATTGAGATCAAGCGCATAAATATACTGATTGGCCCCCAAGCCAGTGGTAAAAGTGTTTGCGCCAAACTTCTTTTCTATTTTAAGAACTTCGTATGGGAAATTTTATCTATTGTAGAGAACGAGCAGACCAAACGCAATCTAGATTCCAACTATTCCAAGAAATTTGAGGAATATTTCCCTCCCAATTCTTGGGGAAAACAAGATTTTTTCATACGGTATGAGCTGGCAAATATTTTTATAGAAGTTAGTAGAAAAAAGGAATCTAAAGGCAAGATTGTACTCCGCTATTCCGAATTATTCAATAAGGAATTTACAGAGCTACGCAATTTACTTAAAAAAATAAGAGTTCAATATTCTGAAGAAAATCCTAAGTATGAGAGTTTCGATCGGCTATATGTAATCAACCAGGTTTTGAGAGATTTCTTTGTAGAATCTTTAGTAAAATCTATCAGCCGAGAGGCAGCGTTTAGTCAGTTGTTTATTCCTGCAGGTCGCTCTTTTTTTGCTAATCTTCAGAATAACATCTTTTCTTTTTTGTCGAGTAATAACGCGCTAGATCCATTTTTAAGAGAGTTTGGTTCAACATATGAAAATATAAAACGTTCCGCTATAGTATCTAGAAGTAGGCTTGCAGAAACAAATGCCAAAGATATACAAGAGGAAATAGACAGGCTCATAGAAAATTCTCTATGTGGGAAGCACGTACACGAAAAAGGGAAAGACTTTCTGGAGGTGGCAGATGGAAGACGGATTAGTATTGCCAACTCATCTTCCGGTCAACAGGAAACATTGCCTCTGACAATCATGCTAGCTGCACTACCTTTTCTAACTTCATCGGGTATTGGGCAGACAGTGTATATTGAGGAGCCAGAAGCGCATTTATTTCCCAGCGCACAGCGTAATGTTGTCGAGTTGATGGCTACTGTATTTAATTGTCGCAAGGAGCAAATTCAATTCTTCATAACTACCCATAGTCCCTATGTCCTAACAGCATTTAATAATTTACTCCAGGCTGGTCTGCTTTATCAGGAATCCAGCGCAGACGTACAGCGTCAATTAGAAAAAATTGTGTCTAGATACAAATCACTAGATGTTTCCGATCTCTCAGCCTATGTTTTAATGGAGGGAAAATGCAGTAGTATTGTGTGTCCTGAGACTGGATTGATAGATGCAAAAGTGATTGATTCTGTTTCTGATGACCTAGCTATTGAATTCGAGCAACTTCTGAACTTAGTTTGAATCGTATATGAAAAGTCTTCCCGAATGTGAGGAGTATAGATGTGACACAAAAATTGTCTTACAGGAGAACAAAAGTAAAATAACTTTCCTCAACCCAAATCAAGACAAAATATTAACAATTAAGGTTGATGGCTGCGCGATCAGTGATAACGAGACTTTGCGTTGTGACTACGCACTTATGCCTTCGGATGAAGTAGAAATATATGTGGAGTTGAAGGGAAGCGATATTGTCCATGCAGTTGCACAAATAGAATCAACTATCCGATTACTTTCGGACAATCCCCAAAAAATCAAGAAGCTATGTTTTGTTGTCTCTACTCGCGTGCCTAAACAAACAACAAGTATACAACAGCTACAAATTCAGTTTAAGAAAAAGTTTAATGCTAGTTTTCGAGTCAAGAATATTCAAGATGAGTATGATTTAAGCACTTGTCTAAGCTAAACCTGTTTTTCCTAGGGCTGTTATTATGTTTATTGAGACAGTCAATCATAGCTCAATCCACATTTTTAAATAAAAGTTTTTTATTTACATATTTTTTACTGTTTAAACTACTAATTATATCATCAGCCTGCACAGAGCGCAACAATCCTAAACATATTAAATTTAACAAACCGCATAAAACGAACTTTATTAAATAGACATTTGGGAAAAATAAAGTATCGCCCTGCAGGCTCAATAAGAGGGATATTGTAAGAAAAATTAAGTTTACGTAAATTCGTCGGAAAATATGCCAAGAATGATTGCATTAACTATTTCTAGGGTGGGGATGTATGGCAGTATCGCATCAACCAATTTGGACCCTATCACCAGAAGATGTATATCAATCCTTTGAAATCAGCGACAAGGGGTTATCTGATGAGCAAGCTTTCGATCGACTCGTAAAATTTGGCACGAATGAGTTGCCCGAACCCGCACATCGCCCTCTGTGGCTGAGATTTACCGATCAGTTAAGGCACTTTATGGCCCTGCTGCTATGGGTGGCAGGGATTTTGGCATTCATTTCGGGAACCCCTCAATTAGGTTGGGCAATCTGGGCGGTGATCGGGATTAATGCAGTATTCAGTTTTTGGCAAGAATTTCAAGCAGAGCAAGCATTAGCGGCCTTAAAGAACGTGTTACCGATGCAGGTGAAAGTGTATCGGAATGGGGAACTAAAGCAGATTCCGGCAAAGGAACTGGTGCGTGGAGATGTGATGCAATTGGAAGAGGGCGATCGCGTCTCTGCGGATGCTCGGTTAGTCACAGATCAAAGCCTGTATTTGGATATTTCTGTAATGACTGGCGAATCGCTTCCTGTTGCCCGTAACGCTCATCCGGTGCGGGTGCGCGAAGCTGCATCAATCCGGGGTGGCAAAACGATACCAGCGGGCGAACATCCCTTACAAGAAAAAGTCAATCTGGCGGAAATCCCCAATTTGGTGCTCGCAGGCTCGACGGTTTCGTCAGGAAGGGGCGTTGCGGTGGTGTATGCCACGGGAGCACAAACTGAGTTTGGTCACGTAGCCCATCTCACCGCCGTTGTGAAACGGGAACCCAGCACGTTGGAAGTGCAGGTTGCTGAAATTGTGCGGATCATCACTGCGATCGCCCTTGGTATGGGAGTTCTGGTATTTCTGCTGACATACCTGCTGGTGGGGATGGAGCTCAAAGAGAGCTTTATTTTTGGGATCGGGATCATTGTGGCGCTGGTGCCAGAGGGATTACTGCCGACGGTTACTTTGTCATTGGCGATCGGAGTGCGACGAATGGTGCGCCGTAATGCTTTGGTGCGTCGTCTTTCGGCTGTGGAAACCCTGAGCGCTACAACGGTGATCTGCACCGACAAAACCGGAACGTTGACTAAAAACGAAATGACGGTGCATTATCTCTGGCTTCCCTGGGAATCTTCGGAGAACAGCCCAAATCCTGCCAGCCAAGAGTCGGCTGTCTTACCACCTCTTAACGGGAAGCAGAAATCCCATCCATCGATGACGGCGACTCTGATTGAAGTGACTGGCGCTGGATACGATCCTACGGCTGGTGAGGTTCAGATTCCCGCGAATTTTGAAGAATCCTGGAAAGTCAATTTGCTGCTTACGGGGGCGGCACTTTGCTCGAATGCACGGCTGATTCACGTGACAGCGCCTAGCCGTTGGCAAGAAATTGGCGATCCAACGGAAGCGGCTCTGCTGGTGGCTGCTGCCAAAGCCGGATTGAATCTGGAAACTTTGCAAAAACAGCTTCCCCGCTTGCGGGAGGTGCCTTTTGATTCTCGTCGCCGGATGATGACGGTGGTGTTGGACTGGCGATCGTCCGCGCTATGGAATAGCGAGCTTCCGAACCTGGCTTTTACCAAGGGGGCACCGCTGGAAGTGTTGCGACACTGCACATCTATCTTGCGGAATGGAACTCTCTCAGAACTCACTCAATCCGACTCGAATGAAATAGTTGCGGCTAACGATGAGTTAGCCCAGCAGGGCTTTCGGGTTTTGGGGGTGGCGGCGCGCCGTGGGGGGAGTGAAATGTTGGATTTGCGATCGCAAGACTTAGAGCAAAACTTGATTTTTATTGGTCTGGTGGCGATGTTTGACCCGCCCCGTCCAGAGGTAAGAGAGGCTCTTGCTCAGTGCCATCAGGCAGGAATTAAGGTGACGATGGTGACGGGTGACTATGGACTGACTGCTGAGGCGATCGCCCGCAAAATTGGATTAGTTACGGATTCTGTACGGGTGGTAACGGGTGAAGGCATGGGGCATCTGTCGGATGCTCAATTGCAACAAATGCTGAAATATCGATCGGGGCTAGTGTTTGCTCGGATGTCTCCTGAGCATAAGCTGCGACTGGTGGAAGCGTATAAAACGATCGGGGATGTAGTTGCGGTGACGGGGGATGGAGTCAATGATGCACCAGCATTAAGGGCTGCCCATATTGGCATCGCGATGGGGATGAATGGCACCGATGTGGCACGAGAAGCCGCCGATATTGTCCTTACTGACGACAACTTTGCGACGATCGTTGTCGCGATCGAGGAGGGGCGAGCCGTGCATCAAAACATCCGCAAATTTATGACCTACATCCTGGCATCAAACCTGCCGGAATTAGTACCATTTCTGTTCATGGTGGCGTTGAAAATTCCTCCTGCACTGGTAATCATGCAGATTCTTGCCATTGATTTAGGAACTGATATAGTACCTGCATTGGCATTGGGTGCAGAACGGGCAGAAGCCGGAACCATGCAGCAGCCCCCCCGGAAAAAATCGCAACCGCTTCTCGATCGCTCTCTGCTGTTGCGCGGCTATGGCTTCTTGGGATTGCTGGAAGCTGCCCTAACGATGGCAGCATTTTTTCTGGTGTGGTGGAGTTACGGTTATGACTTGGCAGAATTACAAGCCGCAACCCCAAGCATTCTGTCTCATTCAGCAGATGCCGCTACGATCGCCATCTATACTCAAGCCATCACCATGACTCTGGCATCGGTTGTGGCTTGTCAAACGGGCAATGTCTTTGCCTGCCGATCGGAACGCGGATCAATTCTGCGGCTGGGATTCTTTTCTAATCCACAAATCTGGCTCGGAATTGCCATTGAATGGATTTTAGTGGTGCTCGCGATCAATAACGAATTTTTGAGCCGCATCTTTTCGACAGCACCTTTAGCACCCTGGCAATGGCTGCTATTGCTGGTGTGTCCACCGATCGTTTTAGGAGCAGAAGAACTACGAAAAGTGGTGTTTCCTAGGAAATTGATTCCGCAGCAGAGCCAGAAAGGTAATTAGGTTGAATTTTGTGAACACTTCCTACTCCTAATTGCTGACGATCGCATTTACGGATATATAGCAATCCTAAATCATTCTCCTAATTATTGTAGGGGCAATCCCCCCGTGGTTGCCCGATAGATAGGGGGTAGGCACGGGGAGTAGGGGTCGCACTACCCCTACAAATTTATCTGAATCATTTAGGATTGCTATAGCTACATCTGGAAATGCGATCGGGTTAACTGTTCTGCCTGTTAGTAACTACCGCGCATCCCCAATTAAAATAAACGGCGACCAATAAAACGGATGCCGATCAATTTGACTCAACTTAGCTTGCCGCAATGCTTCATTTTTACTCATCCCTTTATTGATATTTTGATAAAATTCAACCATCAAATCTTTAGTAGCGGAATCATCAACACTCCACAAACTCGCCATCACCGCTTGTGCGCCCGCACGCTCAAATATATATGCAGCTCCCGATATTTCTTCACCGTTAGAATTAGCTTGCATAGCAGTTTGACACGCGCTTAAGGTGAGGAGTCTGGTGTTTTGCAATCCTAATAACGCAGCATCGCGAATATTGAATTGGCTGTCAGCAAATAGCAGTGTATTTTCCTCCATGCCCAATTGTTGACAGCCTCCCTGTTGGAAACAGCCGTGAGTTGCTAGGTGTAAAAAAGGAAAGCGGGGTGCTTGAGTTTTGAATTGATCGAGGGTGGCGGCATTGCCGATATAGGCGGAACTTCGCGGCAATAATTGAGCGATATTTCTAACTTCTTCTTCCGAACCGGATAAATTTTGCGGAGCACGGGGGATGGGATTTCCTAATGCTAAGACTCCGCCTTGTAAAGTCGAATTGGGAATTGACCTTGTGGAAATGCGGGTGAGATAGTTGACGGGATATTTCTGGATGAGGAATTCATCATTTTGTTCGTCATACAGGGTTTCAAAGGGGATGTAGCGCAGTTTTCCTGTGGCGATGATGCTCAATTGTTTGGCGGAAGTAGCTTTAATTTGGTCTTCGATCGGACGAATCAAGATGTCGTAGAGTTTGCTGCCTGTTATGGCGAAGTTAGTGTCGCCAGTATTTTGCAGTTGTTCGCGGTATTGAGTGAGGAGTTTGTAGAATTCTGTGGGGTCGATGGGGATTTTTTTAACACTTAAACTGTCTTTTGTCAAGACAAATAGGGCGATGGTATTGGCGACATTTCCGATATTTGTGAGCAAGACGGGTTGAATGACAACGGTATCGGGTGCGATACTTGCTTTCAGTTGGGCGATGTCTTTGGGTGTGGTTTCAAAGAGTTCGGCGACTTCTGGGAATTGGCGGGAGATTTCTTCTGCTTTGCGGTTGACTTCTGTGTCTAATTCCCGCATTTGTCGGGAGAGATTTTCTGAGAATTTGTCTTGGAGTTGGCGGCGGAGGTATTGGAGTTGTTGATTTTTTTGATTCCACTCGTCAATGGCTTTTTGTGCTTGGGGGTTGGCTACTTTGGCGTCAATTAAGCGGGTGTAGTCGGCGAGATCGGCTGTGGTGGCGATGTTGATCCATTGGAAAGCGCGATCGGCTTGGTTTTCCTCGATGAGAAGGGAGGTGAGGGCGATCGCTGTTGCTCCTTGAGATGCTAAAAACTTTTGCCTATTTTCTTGCTGTAAACTACTCCGCATTTCTAAAGTAATTTTGACGGATTGCTCCCAATTTTTGATCGCTTGAGTCGGTTGCCTCGTATCTCGGTACGCTGCACCAATATTACTCAAAATAGCAGCAACACCCGCGCGATTATTGACTTCCCGCGTAATTGGCCAAGCTTGGTTGAAGTATTTCAAAGCCTCTTGCGGCTGTCCGATGCTGTTGTAGACTACACCGATATTATTCAAAGTAGTAGCAACACTTGCGCGATCATTGACTTTATGCTTAATTAACAAAGCTTGGTTGAAGTATTTCAAAGCCTCTTGCGGCTGTCCGATGCTGTTGTAGACTAGACCGATATTACTCAAAGTAGTAGCAACACCTGCGTGATCTCCGACTGCTTGCATAATTGGCAAAGCTTGGTTGTAATATTTCAAACCCTTTTGCGACTGTCCGATGCTATCGTAGACTACACCGATACCATTCAAAATAGTAGCAACACCCACGCGATCATTGACTTCCCGCATAATTGGCAAAGCTTGGTTGTAGTATTTCAAAGCCTCTTCCGTCTGTCCGATACTGTTGTAGGCAGAACCAATATTATGCAAAGTAGCAGCTTCCCCGGCGCGATCATTGACTTCTCGCCGAATCGGTAAAGCTTGGTTGTAGTATTTCAATGCTTCTTGGGGTTGTCCGATACTGTTGTAGTTAAAACCAATATTATTCAAAGTAGCAGCTTCCCCGGCGCGATCATTGACTTCCTGCCTAATTGGCAAAACTTGGTTAAAGTATTTCAAAGCCTCTTGCGGCTGTCCGATACTGTTGTAGTTAAAACCAATGCTATTGAGTGCTACGGCTTCAAGTTCTCTCTCTTTAAATTGTCGCCCAATAGCTAGAACCTGCTGCCATGTTTCTATTGCCTGTAGCGGTTGTCCTCGCTGTTGCTGTTGCCTTGCTTGCCCTATAAGTCTCTGTACTTCTTGAACCTGTGGATTTTGACTTTGCGCCCAACTAGGTTGTACCATCACTGGCACAGTGAGAGGAGTCAGACACACACCCAAAACCAAAACACTGCTGATAAATCGTTTCATCATTTTTATACTTGACCCAATTCGATTAATAGGATAGGCATCAAACGCAGAATCTTTTAATCCTTGAAATCTTCTAATGGCTCGTCAAAACCGTCAGATATTTAAATGAAATCGCGATCGCAGCCAAACAGTGGCGGACAGAACTTACGCACTCAGACGAAAGAAACCGGGTTTTTTACCGAATCTGCAGGCTGCAACGAAATATTTTCCTAAAAAAAACCCGGTTTCTGGCCCCGCGACGGACTCAATACGGAGTTGCTGCAATTGTCATCGTCTTTTTCTGCACATCAAACTGCATTTCATCCACGAAAAATTGCCGATCTTTCGATACTCCCAAAATCCCCCGCAACTGCCCTCGACTCACGACAGGCGGCCCCAAATTCACAACAGCTTGACCTTTAACAGCATCTTTCAGCTCAAAAGCACTTATGGGAATGCCATTCCATTTGGCTTGAGTGCTAGTAGCTGGCGGGAGTGCGCCCCGAATAACTTGCTCCCCATTACTGCGATAAACCACCGCATTTTTGGAAAACACGATTTTATCAATTTGACCCAACGGGATCGATCGCTTTTCCTGTCCTAGCTGTATCCATAATTGTTGCACTTTCTCGTCAAGCTGCACAACTCGACCGTCTCTTTTTCCGCCCCCTTTCATCACAATTTCCGCTTGCGTCGGCAACGCTACGGGTATCGGCTGACTAGCGTTAGCCTGTGCTTGTACGGATGGCAAATTCTGTTTCTGGACTTCCTGACTGGCCGCATTAACTTGTGCAGCCATACCCGCTGTTACCGTAAAAAGTGCTACAACTAGAAAAGAAAGTGTTCTGCGTTTCATCGTCCCCTAGACCCCCTTCAAGGATAAGCGTTACCCGTGCTACTGTCCTAAAATTGTACTCCACATCCCTTGAAGGTGATTCCGTGACTGCTTCTCCCCAACCTACTCCCGAATCGAATATTTTAGGCAACTTTGCCAGTGTTGTTGGCTTACTCGGTGCCGCTTTGTTTTTCACCGGCTGGATTTATCGCTGGTCTTATTTTTACTGCTTTCAGCTAAATGTAATTACCCTCGATTTACCAGTAGAATCATTTTTCCTAGTACCGCTTCAGGTATTTTTAGGCGATGGCTGGACAATATTCAGAAGTGCGATCGCCCTTCTGCTGACAGCCCTCGCAATTTACCTCAGTTTGTGGATGCTTAATAGTATAAACAAGACAGTTGCTGCTAAAATTAATGGAACAATTACACGGTGGCTTTCCTCTACTTACGCCAGAAGATTCCCGTGGCTTTACCGCATCCTGAACTCTTGGCAACAATTTAATGTCAATAGATATAACTCGATCAAATTATTGCGATCGCTCCTTGACGAAATTATCATCGTCGGTTGGGTATTGCTAGTGTTGTTTTGGTCAGCATACCACCAAGGTATTGCCGATGCCCGACGCGATGCCGGGGAAAATTCCTCTTTACCCGCAGTTGCCTTAATCGGCAAACAAGACAACATTGCTTTAGGCAGAAAACTCGACGATCCAACACTCCGACTAGACCCCAAAGGATTTAAGGCGATCGGCGATGCAGGTTTATTTGCAGATTTGAGCAAAAGAGATTATACTGATATCAATAATCCCAAAGAACCTAGAGTTTGGCGGTTGCTTTTGGAGAGAGGGAACTGGATTTATCTGTTTCCAGCTTTAACAAAAGAACAGCAAAAAGACCCTAAAGCTCGCCCGCCAGTGATGGCTATTCAACAAAGTCAATCCGGCGATCAATTGTTAATTGTAAGTCCCGAAGCTTCTAAACCGTCTAAATAAATTTGGGGCGGGTTGATTGGATGCCAAAATAATCTCGATCCCCCCTAGCCCCCCTTAAGAAGGGGGGGACAAGAGCATTCAAAGTCAACCCCTACTCCCCTTCTTAAGGGGGATTTAGGGGGATCAAAACTCAACAACAAGTGAGAGATACAAAGTCAACCCCTACTCCCCTTCTTAAGGGGGATTTAGGGGGATCTGGATTTAGTACACCCTACGGGATTTGTGTTTATTGATTAAGCCCGATCGCACACAACTTCAAACACACCCCCTGGAATAAACCGACACAAAGCCCTCCGCCGATCGTCCGCATCTTGGCGGTTGACAAAACGCGCAATTGTATAGTGCTCAGCATTCGGTAAAATTCGGACGATCGCCCAAGAATTGCGATCGCCCCCCTTTGACTTTTCAGGTGTTTTCCCTCGCGAATTTGAGTTGAGTTCGATCGCAGGGCGATCGGCGATCGTCGGAGAATTTGCTTTTCTGAGAGTGTTGAGGTAGCGGGCGATCGTACTACCTTTGAGATTCGCCCCGACGCGCAGAATCAGAAACACCGCAAAGCTTTCGAGCTCTGGCCCAGTCATGCGCGCGCGATCGGCATCAAAGTCCTCATCAGAGTAGCTGCGGATACCCGACAGCAGTTGCGTGATGCCAAAGTCATCTAAAGCTTGTTGATAGCCGCGAGTATATTCGCTGCCGTCGCTTCCAGGCTGTACCATAGAAATTGTCTCCTTGCTTATTTAGGAGCCATCAGCCAGCGAAGAACTTTCCTAGGGCTCGCGCTGGCTTTTGACTTGTTCAGATTATAGCATGAATATAGCATACATATATGCTTTAAATGAGCTAAACTCGACAGGATGGTCTAGATACAGCACAATGACGATCGGCTTAAACTAAAAAATAATGAATCTTTTATGACCAAACGCTTAGCGACCTATTTAGCCGATGGAATCTATGACATCCTTGAAGAGTGGGCAAGTCAAGAACGCCGTTCAGTCAGCAGCTTGTCAGCATTCATTTTGGAGCAAGCAGCCAGAGAACGCCAAAAGGAAATGAAACAACAGCCCCAGCCATCGGATGACAAGCAGGAGAAGAGTTGAGTGCAGTTGGGGCGTGAGCTCTCTCAAACAAACTGAGGACTGAATTTATTGCTGATTCATGGGCGCGCGCGGCCTCAAAATCCTCATCAGAGTAGCTGCCGATACCCGACAGCAGTTGCGTGATGCCAAAATCATTCAAAGCTTGTTGGTAGCCACGGTTATATTCGCTGCCGTCGCTCACAGGCTTTACCATAGTAATAGTCTCCTTTTATTTGGACTGTCTCCTTGTATTTGGGGAACCATCAGCCAGCGCGGGCCCTGCAAAAGTTCAGCGCTGGCTTTTGACTCTCTAAGAACATACCACTTAAACGTTACATATGTGTGTCGAAAATGACGTGAACTCGACAAGATAGCGCAGATACAGCACAATGACGATTACCGTAGACAAGAAAATACTGAGCCTCTGATGACCAAACGCTTAACCACTTATTTGGCTGATGGAATCCATGACATCCTTGAAGAGTGGGCAAGTCAAGAACGCCGTTCAGTCAGCAGCTTGTCAGCATTCATTTTGGAGCAAGCAGCCAGAGAACGGCAAAAGGAAATGAAACAACAGCCCCAGCCATCGGATGACAAGCCGGAGAAGAGTTGAGTGCAGTTGGGGCGTGAGCTCTCTCAAACAAACTGAGGGCTGAAGTTTTTTATTGCTAATTCATGCGCGCGCGATCGGGCGCATAGTGCTGTGCAAAAGCAGCATTGTGCTGCATATTCGACAAAATTGTCTAAAATACTCGACAATGACGATCGGCTTAAATAAGAAACAATTACCCTCTAATGGCTAAACGTGTATCAACCTCCATAGCAGAAGGAATCTATGACCTACTTCAAGAGTGGGCAAATGAGGAACGCCGTTCAATCAGCGGCTTGTCAGCATTCATTTTGGAACAAGCTGTGAGGGAACGCCAAAAACAAATGCAAAAACAGTCCCCACCATCCGATGAGAAACAGGAGAAAAGTTGAGTGGACGCATCAAAGCCTTCATAACCGGGTTTTTTGCGGTTTTTGCCGGCTGTAACGAAGTATTTGGCAAAAAAACCCGGTTTCTGACCACCCCTGCGTCCAGAACTATATGAAATTTATCGGCATAGACTTAGGTTGGAGCTCAGCAGCAAGCGGCTTGTGCTGTTTGAATTGGCAAAATAACCAATTAGAATTAATAGAGTGCGATCGCCCCCACTGACAAGACTAAAACATTTCGACATCAAGCCAGAGGTTTGAAACATAAATTTTCGCCCCTCTGCCCACCCCCTACATCTCTCGCCCAAACATCACATCACCCGTTTCCCGCTGGTATCCGCACAGTGAAAATAGACCCTTTCCCCTCTTGGCTTTCTACCAAAATTTCCCCACCCATTATCTGACAGTAGTAGCGGCTAAGTGTCAGCCCCAATCCGGCGCCGTCGTAAGGTCGCGTTGTTGAACAGTCAGCTTGCACAAAAGCTTCAAACAATTTGTGCTGTTGTTCTTCCGACATTCCAATTCCGGTATCCTTAACAGATAAACAAATCCAATCCGACTCTTCAACATTTAGCAGGGGACAAGCGATCGCCCCAGAAGGAGTTTCATCGGCCACCATTGAATTGTCAATAGCCGATCGCCCTGCGGCATTCAATTTGCCACTTCCTGCAATGCGCCTGACACTCAGTTTCACCCTGCCGTTTTTGGTGAACTTCGCAGCATTACTAAGCAGATGTATCAAAACCTGGCGCACTTTTTTGAAATCTGCGTGCATTATGCCCACAGTTCGATCGCACTCAATCTCCAAAACATTGCCATTTTTCTCTATCAACGGTTTCGCGGCACTCGCAACATTATCAACCAGTGATTCGATGTCAAACTCCTGGATTTCGAGTTTCATACCTCCCGCTTCAATTTTTGACAAATCAAGGATATCGTTAATCAAAGATAGCAGATGCGCCCCTGCTTGTTCAATCTTCTGCAAGTCGGGTACAAACTCATCAAATCCCGCATCCTGGGCATCTTCTGAAAGTAGTTGACTGTAGCCGATAATCGCATTTAGAGGCGTCCGCAATTCGTGGCTCATAGTTGCTAAAAACTGGCTTTTAGCAGTGTTAGCGGCGACGGCGACTTCCTTAGCTTGTTCTAATTCTTTTGTATGTCCCGAAACCCGCTCGATTAGGTGATTGAGAGAGGCCGCCAGAGAGCCGATTTCGCCTTGTCCGGTGACGGGTGCTCGCAAGTCAAAATTAGACTCAGCGGCTACTTGTTCGGCCACCTGAGTGACGCTGATAACAGGTTGGGCGATCGCCCGACTCGTCCGGTAAGCCAGTATTCCAGCCACCACTACCGACAGCAGCATACTAATAATAATTATGGCTTTTTCCATTCCTTGGGCCTCTTCCATCACTTCACCGCCTTGGCCCTCTTGCTGCTGGGCAATATCCAGGATTTTGCTCAATTCTTCCAGGCTGCTGTTGAGCTGTTTTACACCTTCTCCGCTTTCGATTGCGAGCAATTTTCGGGCCGACTCTACGTCCCGAGGCGATAGTTGCGATTGCTGGATTTCCTGCACAGTTGACTTGAGAGTATCGGCGTAGGCTTCTAAACTTTTCGTGCAATCTTGCACTAAAAACTTGATAACTTCCGGTTTTGCTGCCAGCCAAGCGGGTTGGCTGTCGGCAAACTTTTCTATATGCAAACGCAGATTTTTTGCCTTAACAATACTCTTAACCAACTGCTCTTCTTGCTGTTTTAGCTTGACCGAATTATCTACAAAAGAATCTAGCTGTGAACCCTGCAATTGGGCCGCCAGGGTTGCCTCTTTAAAATTGCCGAGCAATTGCGCTTGTAGGTGAGCATCATTGAATTGCTTTAATCCTTGTCCTTGGTAGTAATCGGCAATCACCAGTCCGCTCAGCGAACCCAAAAACCCGATTCCTATTGCCAGCAAATACCCGTAGCCAATTTTTTGATGGATAGGCAAACCGCCAATTTTAGAGGGCAAACTTTTGCGGACTTTCAAGGATAATTTTTCTACCAAATTATGGGTAATTTTTTTTGTTTTTACGGTTTCTACAAAAGCCACTTCTTCCGAAATTAAAACTGGCATCTGTTTACCTAAGTTGGTATCTTTTGGATTAACCTTTCGCGTTTTCACGTTTGTTTTCGGCGGGTTAAATGGTTCTAATTCTGGATTCAATTCCCCCTGGTCTTCCCAAACGGCAACCGAGAAACTTGCTTCGTGTCCTGTTTTTTTTAGCAAGTTAATTTTTGACATATGCAACCCCTGTATTCTGTTAAAATCTATCACGATCTTAAGTTCTCCAAACGGAAAAGCTTGTCTATTTGACGGTAGACATCTGCGAAAAAGCATCTGAAACTCTGGTCGAGTCAGAGGAGAAACTTAAATTCGGTTGATGTCTAAGAGATAATTAGGCTGTTGATGAATGTTGCCAAATTACTTTTTCCACTCGTAAAAGTCTGCAGCAGGCAAAAAAATAAAACTTTATCCCCGCAGTGAATTATCCCCGCGTGGAATGTTACAGGCAGAAAATTCTCTCAGACCTGTTTTGCCTGTGATTCGCCCAAAGCTGATATTGTCTGTTGACAATGCACCCGATTCCTTCGCTTTGGACTTTGGCAGCCAGCAATGCGACGATTGCTTGACGGTTTTTGTTGAGCATCCGACAACTTCCTAGCACAGAATGTCACAAATGCAGCAGCCGATCGAACTTTTGCACCCTGGCGATCGACTTTTGGCATCGTTGCCCCGCAAAGACAAGTCTGAGGTGAAGTCTCGTTAGTTGAGTATAACTGTAGGTCTTGTGAAAAGAAACCCGGTTTCTGCGAGTCAATCGATTTTAGATTTTAGATTTTAGATTTTAGATTTTAGAATTGAAGCATGGACCCCACGGATAAATACGTTCGGCAAGTTTCATCGGATACAGGTTTTTTATTTCACCGGTCCTGAGTCTGCTTTCGGAATGAATCACGTGGCGGGTATCCTGAATGCTTTCGGTCAATTTTTGCCACTGGCGAGTTCTGCAGTTACGGTAGTCAATTCGATCGCCAGTGCTAGCTTACCGTCTCTACCCAAAGCTTCATCTGCCAAGTGTAGCATCCAGCGATTCGGCTTGGCTTGGGGTCTGGCGGCGAGCACCAACGCCCAAGCTTCCCGTTCTTTGCCACGACCCAACAGCGCCGCACAAACAGTCAAAGCTGTGACCGTTGAACGGCTGATCCCACTTTGGCAACAGATGAGCAAACTGCCTCCCTGCGACGACATTTTAAGGGCGAAATCAATAATTTTCATTACATCCTCAACGGTAGGCAAGATTTGATCCGGGTCGTCAACGGGGGTGTCGAGGTCGTTAAACTCCAGGCACATTCGGTTCGGGATTTGATGAAAATTTTTGGGTTCGGGCACACCCGGACTGCCGATCGAGATCAGGTATTTAATCTCGCGTCGCGCAGCGCGATCGACAATGTATTCGCTGGCTTCTACTTGCGAAGCAATCAGGATTTTCGGCAGTTTTTGATCCGATAAATCTGGGGAAACAGAGGGATCAAAATCAACTGTTTCTGCCTCAGTCCTGACATCCGCCAAGTATTGGGCAGCCAGCGCACGAACGTCAGCAAATTCGCGATTTAAAGCTGTTTCCAGAGCCAAAATAGCAGCCGTTGAGCCCATTTGACCGAGGGATTTAACAGCCTTTTGGCGCACTCCAGAATTTTCGTCCCCCAGCAGTCGCACCAAACCTGCCACAGCTTCCTCTGTCCCAATTTCGCCCAAAGCAGCAGCAACTCTCCACCGCACATAAGATTCGCTGTCGCCAATTGCGCTCGCCAGTCCCGCGACCACCATTTTTGGCAATTTCGCATCTCCCTCTGTATTGATGTTCCCAAGGGCAACCGCCGCCCTGCCGCGCACGAAAATATCTCGATCCGAGAGCGACCCGATTACGGCCACCACAGCCACCTCGCTGCTGATTTCCCCCAAGGCCGAAACGGCACTGCCGCGCACGTCTGAGTCGTCATGGTTGAGGGCTTGCACCAACCCCGCCACAGCCGTTTCCGTGCCGATTTGTCCCAAAGCCTCGGCAGCCCTCAAAGAAACTGCATAGGAGTCTGGATCGTCGTGAAGCAATTCTACTAAGCCGGGTACTGCCTCAGAATCGCCGATTTTCCCCAAAGCCGCCGCCGCCCTAGCGCGGACGATGTGATTTTCGTCTCTGAGGGCATTCAGCAGCCCGGGAACTACCTCAGAGACGCCGATTTTCCCGCAGTTGACGGCTGCCCGCCAGCGCACCTCGGAGTCTTGGTGTTTGAGGGCTTTCAGCAACGCGGGGACGGCTGTTTTCGGGTTAATTTTGCCCAAGGCCCAAACAGCCCAGGCGCGCACTCTGGACTCTGGGTGTTTGATGGCTTTGAGCAGTGCTACGGCGGCTGGTTTCGAGTTAATTTCTCCTAAAGCCCAAGCAGCCCAAGCTTGGATTTGGGAATCTTTGGATTCGAGCGATCGGGCTAATTCAATTACTGCTGCTTCGGAGCCGATTTTCCCGATCGCCCGAATCCCATCAAGGCGCACTGCACTTTCTTTGTGGTTCAATGCGGCCACCAGTATCGGAATTGCCATATCCGAACTTGTTAGGGCCAGCAGTTGAATTTTGAGCAGGGGCGAAGTGGGGATTTTGTCGATTAATTTTATTGTGGCTATTTGAAATTCTGGCTTTACCGTTCCTGCTAGCTTCGAGCCGAGTTTTAAATTTACTTTTAGAGCTAATTTTACTGCCCGCAAAGCCAGACTTTGCTGTTCTACTTGCGGCAATATAGTTGCCAAGGTGTGCATCCCTTGTTTTTGTTTCAAATATTTTTGATGGAATTGAGCATCGCTGAGTTCGGGTAGCTGTTGGATGAGGCTTGCTGCTGAGGTCACTGATTTATCCTAATATTTTGGCGAGCGGTTGAGATTGCTCTTTTAAACGGTCTGTATAAAAAAATATGGCGTCTACAAAACTCTACTTCTAAAAAAAAGCTTGCACCACTTCTAAAATATGTCTTATTCCACTGTTTTTGCAACTCCCCAATTATTAATTATGGGGTTTGTTTGGGCGATCGGCTTGACAATTAGTAGCGCTTGCTGCTTGGCATCGCTGGATTTTTAACTGGCCTAGCTCTGCTATACCATTTTATACTCACATCTTGCACCATTGTCCGCAACAGGCAAGATGCCTGTTCCACAAGAAAATTCACTCTTTGTGGAACAGGCGTCAGCAACAGGCTTTTCGGCCTGTTCCACAATAATAAAATCCACTCTTTGTGGAACAGGCATCTTGCCTGTTCATAAAAGCTTATTGAGAAAGGCTATATCATTTTATACCAACTTGGTTTGAAATAGCGATCGGCTCCGTTGAACCCAGCCAACCGGAAACAGCTTGATTGCGGGACAATCTCTCAACGAGCATAGGGCCCTTTTTTCAAAACCTTAGCCAAAGCGTTATCGTTATCTCGCAAACCTTCGTAAAAAAACATCACTTCTCCTTGAATCCCGCAAGATCGGTTGTAAGCAATTACTTGCAACAACAGTTCGGGAGTTATGCTATATTTACTGCCTCGATTAGTCAACAAAATACCGGGCGACACGCACTTTACTTGCTGCCCGCTAAGCTGTCCCGAAATCATTTTATCGACCAATTGTTTGTAAGCATTAAAATCGCGGCGATAAAACTGCGGGTGAAACAGATCGACCACATTTTTGTCAACCCAAGCTTTAGAATCTTGCAAATATTCCACCAGCCCCCAGTCATAAGGACTCGGCGACATCGATAGCAACAAATCAGGATTAATAGCTTTCACTTCTCGGTGTAAACGAGCTACAAACTCAGTAATAATATTAGCACGCCACTGCACCCAATGTTGCTCTTTACAATCCGACGGTGCTGCTTTACCGCACTCTTCTCGATAGCGTTTAACCGTTTTTTCGTCATAACCGCCTTCTACCGGGAACGCAATGCGATCGTCTCCTTGTACCCCGTTAACCGGATAATTATTAGCAACTTCCAGCATCAACCCCAGCACAAAGTCTTGCACTTCCAGGTCAAGAGAATTCATCCATTCAAAGTTATTTTTTTTAAGTAAATTGCCGCTGGCATCACGGCCGGTCCACTCAGGTTTTTTCGCCAGCAAATGACCGCCCTTGCGATTGTAAGAACTCACAAATCCGTATTCAAACCAAGGAATCACTTTTAAACCAACTCTCTTGGCCTCAACAATTAATTCTGCCAAGGGGTCGCGACCGCGATACCGCACGTCAATTTCCGCCCCAAATTGTTGCCACATAATTTGAGAAGGATAAGCCGTAAAACCCCCGTTCCACACTACAGGAAAAACGGTATTAAATCCCGTATCGGCGAGAAAGTCCATTGCATCAGCAATTCGCTGTTTTGAGGTGAGAACTTTGCAGTCAGTGCTGGGTATCCAAACGCCGCGAATTCCACCAGGATTGTCAGCCGGTAACGAACTTGGCAGCCCTGATGGATTTGGTGCAAAAAATCCAGTCGCCAACCGCTGTTGGAACGAAGAGACCAAACTGCGAATTGCAGATTGGAAAGGTGTGAAAAATCGCATTTATTTATTCTTTTTTTGTTGTAAGGTGCGGAGTACGCACGCTACGTTATTGATTTGTAGAACCCGATATTATTTATGGATAAGGTGCGCCGAAGAACACCCGATATTATTTATGAATAAGGTGCGGAGTACGCACCCTATATTGATTGATAGCACTCGATATTATTGGGAGCATCTCAGTTTTGTAAAAAGCATTTTTTTTATTGTAGTGCGAGCGTCCCCGCTCGCGTATTGTACAATA